>NZ_JBEZZF010000047.1:0-46809 GCF_040639055.1 Promicromonospora sp. NPDC023987
CTCGGCCAGGACCTCGAAGACCGGCGAGATCAGCGCTCCGGCCCCAGTTCTATCTCGCCCCAGTTCTACCTCGGCAAGCTCAGCGCGTGAAGGCCTGCTCCAGGAGCGTCTGCTGCTGGGCCGCGTGCAGCTTCGCGGTACCGGCGGCCGTCGATGCCGACGCCGGGCGCGAGACCACCTTGACGTAGGGCACGTCCACCGGCAGCGCCAGGTGGATGAAGCTCCAGGCGCCCTGGTTCTGCGGCTCGTCCTGGACCCAGACCACCTCGGCGTCGCCGTACTTGGCGATCTCCTCACGGAGCTGCGCCTCCGGGAACGGGTAGAGCTGCTCGAGGCGAACGATGGCCACGCCCTCGTCGCCGCGCTTGGCGCGCTCCGCGAGGAGGTCGTAGTACACGCGTCCCGTGCACAGGAGCACCCGGTCGACCTTCGCAGGGACCGCCGTCGGGTCGGTGATGACCTCCTGGAAGGTGCCCGAGGTGAAGTCGTCCACCGAGGAAGCGGCCGCCTTGAGGCGCAGCAGCTGCTTCGGCGTGAAGACCACCATCGGGCGGCGCGGGCGGGCGTAGGCCTGACGGCGCAGCAGGTGGAAGTACGACGCCGGGGTGGACGGCTGCGCGATCGTCAGGTTGTTCTCGGCGCCGAGCTGGAGGAACCGCTCGATGCGAGCCGACGAGTGGTCCGGCCCCTGACCCTCGTAGCCGTGCGGCAGGAGCATGACGACCGAGGACGACTGGCCCCACTTCTGCTCGGCGGACGAGATGAACTCGTCGATCACCGTCTGGGCGCCGTTGACGAAGTCGCCGAACTGCGCCTCCCAGAGCACCAGGGCGTCCGGGCGCTCCACCGAGTAGCCGTACTCGAAGCCGAGCGCCGCGTACTCCGACAGCGAGGAGTCGTAGATCCAGAACTTGGCCTGGTTGCCGGACATGTACAGGATCGGGGTCCACTCGGCGCCGGTCTCCCGGTCGTGGAGCACCGCGTGCCGCTGCACGAAGGTGCCACGGCGTGAGTCCTGGCCGGCGAGGCGCACCGGGGTGCCCTCCGCGAGCAGCGAGCCGAAGGCCACGAGCTCGCCGAAGCCCCAGTCGATGCCGCCTTCCTTCGCCATGAGCTGGCGCTTCTCGAGCAGCTGGGCGAGCTTGGGGTGGACCGTGAAGCCCTCCGGCGGCGAGGTGTGCACGTCGCCGACCCGCTGCAGCAGCTCCGGCGAGATCGCCGTCTGCCAGCCCACCATCGTCCCGGCGTCCTCACGCTGGGACTCGGGGCGCTCCAGGCCGGCGATCTGCTCGGTCTGCGGCGCCGGGGTGAACCCGCCCTTGGTCTCGGTGAAGACCCGCTCGAGCTGCGACTGATAGTCCTGTAGCGCGCCCTCGGCCTCCTCCACGGTGATGTCACCGCGCGCGACCAGGTTCTCGGTGTAGAGCTTGCGCACCGAGCGCTTGGTCTCGATGAGGTTGTACATGAGCGGCTGCGTCATCGACGGGTCGTCGCCCTCGTTGTGCCCGCGGCGGCGGTAGCAGATGAGGTCGATGATGACGTCCTGGCCGAACTGCTCGCGGAACGCGAAGGCGAGCTCGGCGGTCCGCACGACGGCCTCGGGGTCGTCGCCGTTCACGTGCATCACCGGGACCTGGTAGCCCTTGGCGACGTCCGTCGCGTACGTCGTCGAGCGGGACGCCGTCGGACCGGTGGTGAAGCCCACCTGGTTGTTCACGACCACGTGGATGGTGCCGCCGGTGCGGTACCCGCGCAGCTGCGACAGGTTCAGCACCTCGGGAACCACGCCCTGGCCCGCGAACGCCGCGTCGCCGTGCACCAGGATCGGCAGCACGGAGAAGCCGTCCCCACCGAGGTCGATGCGGTCCTGCTTGGCGCGGACGATGCCCTCGAGCACCGGGTCGACGGCCTCCAGGTGCGACGGGTTGGCCGCGAGGTATACGCGTGTGGTGGCGCCGGACTCCGACGTGAACGTGCCCTCGGTGCCGAGGTGGTACTTCACGTCGCCGGAGCCCTGGACGCTCTTCGGGTCGAGCTGGCCCTCGAACTCCTTGAAGATCTGGCCGTAGCTCTTGCCCGCGATGTTCGCCAGCACGTTCAGGCGGCCACGGTGGGCCATGCCGATGCCGACCTCGTCGAGGCCGCCCTCGGCGGCACGGGACAGGATCGCGTCGAGCAGCGGGATCAGCGACTCGCCGCCCTCCAGCGAGAAGCGCTTCTGCCCGACGAACTTGGTCTGCAGGAACGTCTCGAACGCCTCGGCGGAGTTGAGCCGGCGCAGGATGCGGAGCTGGTCCTCCCGCGGCGTCTTGGCGTAGCCCGCCTCGAGGCGCTCCTGGAGCCACTTGCGCTGGGCCGGGTCCGCGATGTGCATGTACTCGATGCCGATGGTGCGGCAGTACGAGTCGCGCAGCAGGCCGAGCACGTCGCGGAGCGTCGCCTTCGCCTTGGGGCCGAAGCCCGCCGTCGGGAACGTGCGGTCCAGGTCCCAGAGCGTGAGGCCATGGGTCTGGATGTCCAGGTCCGGGTGCTTGCGCTGGCGGTAGGCGAGCGGGTCGGTGTCGGCCATGAGGTGGCCACGCGAGCGGTACGCCTGGACGACCTCGGCGATCTTGGCCGGCTTGGCGGCCTCGACGTCGGCGTCGACCGTGTTGTCACGAACCCAGCGGACGGGCTCGTACGGGACGCGCAGCGCCGCGAAGACTCGGTCGTAGAACCCGTCCAGGCCGAGCAGCTTCTCCGAGATGATCTTGAGGAACTCGCCGGACTGCGCGCCCTGGATGATGCGGTGGTCGTATGTCGACGTGATCGTCATGACCTTCGAGACGCCCATCCGGGCGAGCTGCTCCTCGGACGCGCCGGCGAACTCCGCCGGGTAGTCCATGGCGCCGACGCCGACGATGGTGCCCTGGCCCTGCATCAGCCGCGGCACCGAGTGCACGGTGCCGATGCCGCCTGGGTTGGTCAGCGAGATCGTGGTGCCCTGGAAGTCGGGCACGCCGAGCTTGCCGCCGCGGGCCTTGCGGACCAGGTCCTCGTAGGCGGCCCAGAACTCGGCGAAGTCGAGCTCCTCCGCCTTCTTGATGCTCGGCACGAGCAGCTGGCGGGAGCCGTCCGGCTTGGCGAGGTCGATGGCGAGACCGAAGCCCACGTGCGCGGGCTGGTTCACGCCCGGCTTGCCGTCGATCGGCTCGTAGTGCGCGTTCATGACCGGCATGTCCGCCAGCGCCTCGATCAGCGCGAAGCCGATGAGGTGCGTGAACGAGATCTTGCCGCCGCGGCCGCGCTTGAGGTGGTTGTTGATGACGATGCGGTTGTCGACCATCAGCTTGGCGGGCACGGCGCGCACGGAGGTGGCGGTGGGGACCTCGAGCGAGGCCTCCATGTTCGTGACCACCCGCGCGGCGGGGCCGCGCAGCTTCTGGATGTCGTCGACGGCGTCCGGGTGCGCCACGGGGCGCTCGAACGTGTCCGCGTAGTGCGTGGTGGGTGGTGTGGCGATCGGGTTGGCCGGGTTGACCTTCGGGTCGGCCGGCAGGACCTTCTCGCGTACCGGCTGCACAGCCTCCGAGGCGGCGGTGCCGCCCGTCACCGGTGGGGCTGTCTGCGGGGGAGCGGCCGGAGCAGGCGCCGGCCGAGCGGGCGCCTGCTGAGCAGGTGCCGCCGGGGCGGAGGCTGGGCTCGCCGTGGCCTTGCCCGTGTCACCGGAAGCCTTGTCGGCGGTAGCCTTCGGGGCGGCCTCAGCAGTGCCGTCCTTGGTGGAACCGTTCTCGCTCGGGGTGTAGTCGGCGAAGAAGTCCCACCACGCGGGGTCTACCGCGTTCTTGTCCTTCAGGTACTGCTGGTAGAGCTCGTCCACAAGCCATTCGTTGGCTCCGAATGACGAGCTCGCCACGCTGATCGACTCTGAACCAGCCTTAGCTGACACGCGCGGATCGCCCACCTTCACCACAGTTGCGTTCTCAGCGCGCCACCCTTGTCGCAGCGCGCACAGCCCGAATGTTTTCGGACCCTCCAAGGGTAGGCCCTTCGGGCCCCTCGGTGGGCGTGATCCTGCGGGTGCCGCGGACCGTCCGGGCGCCAAAGAAGTTGGTTCGTCATGTTTCTCGCACCTAGAGCAAAACTCGGGCAACGTTGGGCCTGGAAGTAGCCAACGCGGCGTTACGGGGTTTGTCGTAGGGCAGACAACCTTTGGCGCGTGTGACTGAAATCACGGGACTCAGTCTCACACTCTGGCCGTCACCACCCCTAGGCTTCTCGGTTTCTCGCAGGATCCGTTCTCGGCCGCAGCTGCCGGGAGCGGGGGGCGCCGGGCGCCGGGTCAGTCCGAGTGAGTGGTCGAGACGCCCGGCGCCGGGTGTGCCCGCGCCGGGAGGGTGACCCGCATCGTCGCGCCGCGCTCGGAGTCGACCACCTGGACGTAGCCCCCGTGCAGCTCGACCGCCCAGCGGACGATGGCGAGGCCTATCCCGGTCCCACCGCTCGAACCGACGGTGCCGCCGACGGCGCTGTCCGGCGCCTCCGAGAAGGCAGTGTGCGCGCCGCTGTCGCGCGCCCGGCCGCCGTCGCGCGCCCGGCCACCGCCGTCGCGCCCCCTGCCGTCGCCGCCCCGGTCCGCCGTCGACCCCGTGCCACGGACGAACCGCTGGAAGATCCGCTCACGGTCCGCCGCGGCGATGCCCGGGCCCTCGTCGCTGACCTCGAGCACGACGTCGGACCCCTCCGTGCCGTCCACCGGGTAGGCGTCCAGGCGGATGACGCCGCCCTGCGGCGAGTGCCGGATCGCGTTCTGCAGCAGGTTGATGACCACCTGGTGCAGGCGTTCGGCGTCGCCCTCGATGGCGAGCTCCTCCGGCGTGACGTCGACGACGTAGTGGAGGTCCTTCGCGGCGTCGACCATCGAGAGGTCCTCGGCGCAGTGCTCGAGGAAGTCGCCCACGGCGATCGTGCCGACGTTCAGCGCGGAGGCGCCCGCCTCGATGCGCGAGAGGTCCAGCAGGTAGGTGACGAGCCGCGTCAGGCGTTCCGTCTGCGCGTGTGCCTGCTCCAGGGCGCCCGGGGTGGGCTCCACGACGCCGTCGACCATGTTCTCCAGCTGGGCCTTGAGCGCGGCGACGGGGGTGCGCAGCTCGTGCGACACGTTGGCGATCAGGTCGCGGCGCGTCTGCTCGACCGAGGCCAGGTCCTCGGCCATCCGGTTGAACGCGTGCGCGAGCTGACCCACCTCGTCGCTGCTCGTCGCACGGACCCGCCGGGTGTAGTCGCCGTCGGCCATGGCCTGGACCGCCTCGGTGATCTCCCGTAACGGCGACGTCATGCCGCGGGCCAGGACCTGCGTGACCAGCAGCGACAGGATGATCGCCAGGGGGAACGTGCGGCTGGGCCCCAGGGAGGCCTGCAGGCCGAGCCAGGTGATGAGCACAGCGGCGGTCACGGTGGCCGCGACCAGCACGCCGAGCTTGATCTTCAGGGAGCGCAACGGATCGAGCGGCCGCACGTCGGGGACGCGGGGCACGTGCGGTCTCATCGGGTCACTGGTTCGCGGGCGGCTCGAACGCGTACCCGACGCCGTGCACGGTGCGGATCAGGTCCGGGCCGAGCTTGCGGCGCAGCGCTTTGATGTGGGAGTCGACGGTGCGCGTGCCGCTCGCGTCGGCCCAGTCCCAGACCTCGGCGAGCAGGCGCTCCCGCGTGAGCACGGTCTTGGGCGAGCCCGCGAGCATCACGAGCAGCTCGAACTCCGTGGGGGTCAGGTGGACCTCCTCGCCACCGCGGTAGACGCGCCGCTGAGCCCGGTCCACCGTGACGTCGCCCATCATCATGGGCGGGTCGGCGGGGGTGGTCGCCGCGGCCTGTGCCGCACGGTCCACGCGCCGCAGGAGCGCCTTGATCCGGGCCACGAGCTCGCGCATCGAGAACGGCTTGGTCATGTAGTCGTCCGCGCCGACGCCGAGGCCGACGAGCATGTCGGTCTCGTCGTCCCGCGCGGTGAGCATGAGGATCGGCGTGGGGTGCTCGGCCTGGATGCGCCGCGTGACCTCGAGCCCGTCGATGCCGGGCAGCATCACGTCGAGCACGACGAGGTCAGGGCGTAGCCGGGAGGCGGCGTCGACGCCGGACAAGCCGTCGCGCGCTACCTCG
This sequence comes from Promicromonospora sp. NPDC023987, assembly GCF_040639055.1. NCBI lineage: Bacteria > Bacillati > Actinomycetota > Actinomycetes > Micrococcales > Promicromonosporaceae > Promicromonospora > Promicromonospora sp. NPDC023987. The sequence goes on from NZ_JBEZZF010000047.1 coordinate 6,142, forward strand.
ACGCGCCAACCCTCGGCGGACAGCCGCTGAGCGATTGCTGTGGCGATCGTCGGCTCGTCCTCCACCACGAGCACGGTCGCGCTCTGCTGACCGGTCGAGGCTGCGGCCGACGCCGTACCGGGCTGCTGCGGGGCCCCAGGCGACTGGGGGATACCAGATGACATAGGTCAATCATGCCTGCACCTACCTGATAAGACACTGAGGCAAGCCTGAGAGTCGGGCCAAGGATGCCTCCGTGCGGTGCTCCGCAGAGCGTTTCGACCGTGCTCCCGCAGCCGGGTGCACGCTGTTCCCGCTACGATCGTTGGCACGATGACCGAGCGATATCCCGACCGAAATCCCTGGCATGCACCGGACTCTCCCAGTGCCCCCCGGAGCGCACGATGACCGGCGACTGGATCATGGTCGCCGTCGGCGTTCTTCTCACAGCAGGTACTGCTGTCTTCGTGGCGGGGGAGTTCTCCCTCGTCACCATCGATCCCGCCGTGATCGGCGACTCCGACGACTCGGAGGGAGACAGACCCGGCCGGACCAGGTCTGATTCTCGCTCCACTTCTCGCCCCACGGTCACGAACGCTGCCCGGCCGGGTCTCGGCCAGAGCGTCCGGGACCGCAGTGTGCGCACCGCGTTGCGCCACCTCTCCACGGAGCTGAGCTCCGCCCAGGTCGGCATCACGCTGACCACGATCCTGCTGGGCTACACGGCCCAGCCGGCGCTGAACTCCCTGCTGTCCGCGGCGTTCGGCGCCTCGTCGGTACCGACCGCCGTCTCCGCGGGGCTCGCGGGCGTCCTGGCCGTCGTGCTGGTGAACGTGTTCTCGATGGTGTGCGGCGAGCTGATCCCCAAGAACTTCGCGCTCTCTGCGCCCCTGGCCACCGCGCGCGTGGTGGTGCCGGTGCAGAGGGTGTTCACGATCACCTTCAAGCCGCTGATCAGCGTCCTCAACGGTTCGGCCAACGCGCTGCTGCGCCGGATGGGCGTGGAGCCGCGGGAGGAGCTCTCCGGTGCGCGGTCCGCGTCCGAGCTGGCCTCGCTGGTGCGCCGCTCGGCAGAGGAGGGCACGCTCGAGGAGTCCGTCGCGACCCTGCTGACCAACTCGATCGAGCTCGACACGCTCAGTGCCCGCGACGTCATGACCGACCGGCTGCGCATGTCCGTGGTGGACCGGGCCGCGACGGCGGAGGACGTCGTCTCGCTCGCCCGGCGTACCGGCCACTCGCGGTTCCCGGTGATCGGCGAGGACCGGGACGACATCGTCGGCCTCGTGCACCTGCGGCGCGCGGTGGGCGTGCCGCACGACCGGCGGAGCGAGGTCCCCGCCGCTGCCCTCATGGTGGACGCGCCGCGCGTCCCCGAGACGGTGCGCCTCGGCCCGCTGCTCGTGGAGCTGCGCGGGTTCGGCCTGCAGATGGCCGTCGTCGTCGACGAGTACGGCGGAACCTCCGGCGTCGTGACGCTGGAGGACGTCGTCGAGGAGCTGGTGGGCGACGTCGCGGACGAGCACGACCCCCGCCGCGCGGGCGCGGCCCGCGCGGCCGACGGCTCCTGGATGGTGCCGGGTGTGCTGCGTCCCGACGAGCTCGACGAGTACACCGGGATCGAGGTGCCGGAGGGTGCCGCGTACGAGACGCTCGGCGGCCTGGTCATGGCCGAGCTGGGCCGGATGCCCGTCGTCGGCGACCAGGTCACGGTGGGCAGCGCGGTCGCCCGCGTGACGCTGCGCGTCGAGGCCATGGACGGGCGCCGCGTCGAGCGGGTGCGCGTCCGGCCGCTGCCCGACGACGACGGTGGCGACGGCCGGGCCGGCGACGACCGGGCAAGGAACGACCGGGCCAGGGCCGACCGGCCGCGCAGCGAGAAGGGGGCGAACCGATGAGCACGACCACAGCGCTCGTGATCGGCCTGGTGCTGCTCGCGGGCAACGCGTTCTTCGTCGGCGCGGAGTTCGCCGTCATCTCGGCGCGCCGGAGCGCCATCGAGCCGCTCGCCGCGGCGGGGGACCGGCGCGCCGTCACCGTCCTGTGGGCGATGGAGCACGTCTCGCTCATGCTGGCGTGTGCGCAGCTGGGCGTGACCGTCTGCTCCACCGGCCTCGGGATCGTGGCGGAGCCGGCACTGGCGCACCTCCTCGAGGGACCGCTGCACAGCATCGGGGTGAGCGACAGCCTCACCCACCCGATCGCGCTGGTCATCGCCCTGTCGCTCGTCGTGTACCTGCACGTGGTGCTCGGCGAGATGGTGCCGAAGAACCTGGCCGTGTCCGGCCCCGACAAGGCGGTCATGTGGTTCGGGCCGCCGCTGGTGCTCCTCGCCCGCGTGCTGCGCCCGGTGATCGGCGGCCTGAACTGGGTGGCCAACCACGCGGTGCGGCTGGCCGGCGTCGAGCCGAAGGACGAGGTCGCGTCGGCCTTCACCGCCGAGGAGGTGCAGTCCATCGTGGAGCACTCCCAGGCCGAGGGCGTGCTGCGCGACGAGCAGGGCCTCCTGACGGGCGCCATCGAGTTCTCCAACCGCACCGCGAGCGACGTCATGGTGCCGGTCGGCGGCCTGGTGGCCGTCGATGAGACGAGCACGCCCGACGACGTCGAACGGCTGGTGTCGAAGCACGGCTTCAGCCGTTTCCCCGTGGTGACCCACGACGAGGGAGGCGACGAGCTGGTCGGATACCTGCACCTCAAGGACGTCCTGTACGCGACGGGGCCGGCCCGGTTCGAGCCGGTGGCCGTGTGGCGCGTGCGCGCGCTGGCCGCCGTCGGCCCGGACGACGAGGTCGAGGACGCCCTGCGGGTCATGCAGCGTTCCGGCTCCCACCTCGCGCGGGTCGAGGGCGCCGACGGCGAGCTGCTCGGCGTCGTCTTCCTCGAGGACATCCTCGAGGAGCTCGTCGGCGAGGTGCGGGACGCCATGCAGCGTCGTTGAGCGCGGCGTCCTTGAGCAGGGACCGGCCAGGTAAGGGGCACGTGATGTGCAGGTCTGCTCAGGCACGGGCCGGGGGTTGGCAGGCGGGCCGCCCCCGGTTAGTGTCGCGTGCGACATACACGCCGCGCGGGACCACGGCACACATGACGACGGAGGACCAGTGGAGTCCACGGCTGTGACGAGCATGGAGCCTGCCCTCACGACGCGCCGTGCCCGGCGCGAGGCGGAGCAGCGCACCCAGACGACACGAGGCCGGTCCACGCGCGCGGCGACGTCGTTCGACCGGCTCGTCACGGGGTCCGTGCCGAGAGCCGCCAGGCCGACGTCCTCGGTGCCCGCCGGCCAGCGGTTCATCTCGCGGGCGACCGTGATCGGCACGCTGGCCGCCGCGACCATCGCGGCGCCCCTCACGCAGGCCATGCACCAGACCGGTGAGTCCCCGTTCGACGTCGAGGCGCCGCCCACCGGGCCGAGCACCCTGGACCTCGTGACGCAGCCGGTGGAGCGCCCCGAGACCTCCGGGTCCGTGGTGCGTGCCGAGGCGATCACGCGCACGGAGTCGGCGGCCAGCCGCTCGCTCGACCGCAGCCCCCTGCCCGAGTGTGACGTGAACGCCTCCGTCGACGGGACCAACGGCGCACTCGCGGACCACTCGCTGTGCGAGCTGTGGCAGCCGGGGGAGTACCTGCGGCCCGACGCCGCGATGTCGCTCAGCGCGCTCAACGAGGCCTTCCGGGCCTCGTTCGGGCGGGAGATGTGCCTCGTGGCGAGCTACCGCGACCTCGACACCCAGTACGAGATCAAGGCCTCGCGCGGCTACTTCGCCGCGTCACCGGGCACGTCCATGCACGGCTGGGGCCTCGCGATCGACCTCTGCTCCAAGGAGACCGGGGACAGCGAGGTCTTCTCGTGGCTCTGGGCCAACGCGCCCACCTACGGGTGGCAGAACCCCTCGTGGGCGCAGCTCGGCGGCAGCAAGTACGAGCCGTGGCACTGGGAGTTCGTGTCCGGCGTCAGCGAGAAGGGCGAGTGGCGAGGGTAGCCGGCCTGCGTGGCTACAGCCGTAGATGCGTGTTCGGCCCGAAGTCCTGGCGGAACACCGGGCCTTCGCTCGCGAGCTCGGCGGCGAACGCCGGCGCCCACGCGCTGTAGGGCTCCATGGCCAGCGACTCGTTGGAGAACCGGCGGTCGTCAGTGATCTCGGTGACGCAGAAGTCCGGTATCTGCAGGCCGGTGACCGGGCCGGAGCGCTCGCACTCTGCCACCACGAGCGGGTGGTTGGCACCACCGAACACGTCGATCGACCAGCCGTCCGCACCGAGCCACACCGCGTAGCGGATCTTGACGATGGGTGCGCCGCCGCGGCGGACCAGCTCGACGCCGACGCTCGGGTCCAGCTGGCGTTCGGCCTCGTAGCGGGTGCCGCCGATCGCCGGTCCCTTGACCGTGACGGCGGCGAAGTCGATGTCCCCGGTGTGCGCCCGGAGGATCTCAGCGGGATCAGTGACACCCGTCAGGTCGGCGTCGACGTCACCGGCCTGGACACGGACGCGGAGGGCGTAGCCGTCGTCGGCCAGGAAGTAGGACTGGACGATGAGGGCCGGTGCGTCCCGGAGCTCGGCCGGGAGGTCGCGCACGAAGAACCGGCGCTCGAACTCGAAGTCGGCGTACCCGCGGTCGGCGTCGGCCGCGCCAGGCTCGTCGAAGCGATCGTCGCTCATGAGAGATCCCTCGCCATGCTCGGCAGATGGTGCTCGGTAGGTGCTTCTCGGCAGACGTTGGTCTGCGGATGACACAAGAAGTCTACGCAACCGGCTTCGGGCGAGGAGCTCGGCCGGCCACGAACTCGCGCACCGCGGACATGACCTCGTCCGGGCGGCCGTCGATGCTCCCCGGCTTGAGGACGACGGGCGTGCCGACCAGGGCGATGTTGACGGAGGCGGCGATGCGGCGGACGAACGTGCGCTGGCGGACGACCACCGCCTTCGGGTCGTCGACGTCGATGGCGAGCACCCGCCGGAAGGCCAGCCGCGTCTCGCGGACACCCGTGACCTCGGACCAGAGCACCTGTTCGACGCCGAGGTTGGGCAGCCAGTCGACGAGGCCTTCGTCGTCGAGCGTGAGCACGGGCCACGTGGGAAGCAGCAGGCGACGCACCACGAGGAGCCCCAGGCCGGTGAAGACCAGGACTCCGATGGCGCTCGCGGACACAGCCGCCAGGGCGGCCGGCGAGCCGCTGGTCTGTGCGGCGTCGAAGCCGAGGCGAGCGGCGACCGCGCACAGCACCACGAGCGCGAGCGTGGTGAGGGCGAGCGTGAGGACGTGCGCACGGGACGGGTAGAAGTCCACGGACTCGCTGGGCATACCGGGACACTATCCGCAGGCGGCGACCGATCGGTAGTCGGGCCGAGGTTTCGATACGCGACCGTCGCGTATCGTTTCCCCGGTGCTGAACGAACAGGTCCGCGCCCCGGGACGGCCGCGGGACGTCGGGGCGGACACCGCCGTCCTCACGGCAGCGCTCGACCTGGTCGCCGAGGCCGGCGTCGACGGCGTGAGTATCGAGCAGGTGGCGAAGCGGGCAGGCGTGGCGCGCACGACCGTATACCGCCGGTACGCGACCCGCGACGACCTGGTGATCGCCGCCCTCGTGGCGAACGAGGCAGCCGTGCTCGTCACGTTCCAGATCCCCGAGCGGCCCAGCCCCGCCGACCTGGTCGCCACCTGGTCGGCGGGGCTGAGCGTGCCGCGGGCACGGCGGCTGCTGCGCCGCATGATGCCGGTGCCGCGAGACCACCCGGAGCTGTGGGCGGCCTTTCGCGAGGCGAGCGTCGACCCGCGCGACCAGAGCGTCCACGACCTGGTTGTCCGTGCGCAGGAGCGCGGCCAGCTGGCCGCGGACGCCGACCTCGAGATGGTCCAGGCCCTGCTCACGGGTGCCGTGGCGGTCCACCTCACGAACTACCCCGACGACACGCCGGCCGAGGAGATCGCCGCGTACTTCTGGCGGGTGCTGCGCACCGTCGGGTTCCGGGTCACGGCGCCGAACCATGATCACATGAGGACATGATCGACCGTACGCATCTCCCCATCGACATCCCGACACCTACCAGCGGGGCGGTCCCGCCTGGGACCCCCGTGCAGCCCGTCCGCCCTCCGTCGGGCGCCCCGCACGTGCTGCTGATCCTGGTCGACGACATGGGGTTCGGTGCGCCCAGTCCTTTCGGCGGGCCCTGCCGCATGCCCAACGCCGAGCGGCTCGCCGGCCGCGGGCTGCGGTACAACCAGTTCCACGTCACGTCGCTGTGCTCGCCGAGCCGGCAGGCGCTGATGACCGGCCGCAACCACCACTCCGTCGGCATGGGTGTGACCACGGAGATGGCGACCAGCCAGCCCGGGTACACCGGCTTCCGTCCGGCCAGCGCCGCGACCATCGCGCAGACGCTGTCCGGCAACGGGTACAGCACCGCCGCCTTCGGCAAGTGGCACCAGACGCCGCCGGCCGAGGTGAGCCCCTCCGGACCGTTCGACCGCTGGCCCACCGGCGAGGGGTTCGACCACTTCTACGGCTTCATGGGCGCCGAGATGAACCACTGGTACCCGCAGCTCTACACCGACACCACCCCGATCGAGCCCGAGCAGCGACCGGAGGACGGGTACCACCTCTCCGAGGACCTCGTCGACCGCGCGGCCGAGTGGATCCGCCGCCAGCACGAGGTCACCCCGGACAAGCCGACGTTCACCTACCTCGCCTTCGGCGCCACGCACGGCCCGTTCCACGTCTCCGAGGAGTACCGCGAGCGCTACGCGGGACAGTTCGACGACGGCTGGGACGCCCAGCGCGAGAAGACCCTCGCCGAGCAGAAGCGCCTCGGCATCGTCCCGCCCGAGACGGAGCTGGCCCCGTGGGTCGACGGTGTACCACACTGGGAAGAGCTCGACGAGCGGGAACGCCGGGTCAGTGCGCGGTTCATGGAGACGTACGCCGGGTTCGCGGAGCACACCGACGCGCAGATCGGGCGCCTGCTGGACGACCTCGACGACACGGGCGTGCTCGACGACACCGTCGTGGTCCTGATCCTCGGCGACAACGGGGCCACGGGCGAGGGAGGCATCGAGGGCACGATGCGCGAGCACCTGGTCGGGCACGGGTTCGCCGACGACGTCGCCTGGATGGACGAGCACCTCGACGAGCTGGGCGGACCGCACAGCTACGGGATCTACCCCGTCGGCTGGGCGCTCGCGATGAACACGCCGTACCAGTGGACCAAGCAGGTCGCCTCGCACTACGGCGGGACCCGGGACGGGATGGTCGTGTCGTGGCCGAACGGGATCAGCGCCCAGGGCGAGGTCCGCTCGCAGTGGCACCACCTGATCGACATCCTGCCCACGCTGCTGGACGTGGCCAGGGTGCCGGAGCCCGAGACCATGAACGGCGTTCCGCAGCAGCCCATCGAGGGCGTCAGCATGCGATACAGCTTCGACGACGCCGAGGCCGCCGACCGCCGTCGGACCCAGTACTTCGAGATGGTCGGCAACCGGGGCATCTATCACGAGGGTTGGACGGCGGTCGCCCAGCACGGCATACCGTGGCAGATGGTCGGTGGGCACGGGCCGTTCGAGGACGACAAGTGGGAGCTCTACGACACGCGGGTCGACCCCAGCCAGGCGCACGACCTGGCCGACGCCGAGCCCGAGCGGCTCGCCGAGCTGCAGCGGCTGTTCCAGTCCGAGGCCGAGCGCTACCAGGTGCTGCCGCTCGACGACCGGGTGACCGAGCGGGAGAACCCGCGGATCGCCGGCCGGCTGGACCTGCACGGTGACCGGACGGAGATGACGTTCGGCCCGGCCACGGCACGGCTGGGCGAAGAGGCAGCGCCGAACGTCAAGAACCGCAGCCACACCATCACCGCCCACATCACGTGCGCCACTGACGCCGACGACGGCGTGCTCGTCGCGCAGGGCGGCCGGTTCGGCGGCTGGTCGCTGTACTGCACGGGCGGTCGGGTCGCGTACGCGTACAACTGCTACGGCGCTGACCTCACCACGGTCGAGAGCGGGCTCGCGCTGACGCCGGGGGAGCACCGGGTGGTCGTCGAGTTCGACTACCAAGGCACGGACGCGGAGCCGGGCGGCCCGGCGGCGGTCCGGCTCGTGGTCGACGGCGTCCCGGTCGCTGCGGGGCAGGTCGACCGCACGACCGCCTACTACTTCGCGTTCGACGAGACGTTCAACGTCGGGATCGACCGTGGCACGCCCGTCACGGACGCGTACGAGGCCATCGACAACCGGTTCGCCGGGGAGATCTCGCGCGTGCACTTCGCTCTCGGGTCCGAGAGCGAGCAGGCCGAGACGCGACGGCGCCAGGCGCTGAAGCTGGCGGACGACTGAGGCGGCTGACCCCAGACCGCCCGGTAGGCACGCCATTCTCTGCGTGCCACGCCATCTTCCGCGGTCCGACCGGATCTTCGGTGGACCAGGGCGTGGCACGCGGAGGATGGCGTGGTCCGACGGCATCTCACGGTTGCCGTGGCACGGTTCACCCGACCTAGCGCGGCTCGGCGATCCAGGACCAGAACCGAGGTCCGGCGCCGGCGAGCAACCAGCCGGGCAGGAGCGTCAGGGACATGCTCGACCAGTCCGCAAGGAACGCGTCGCCGGATGCGCTCAGGAGTGCGGCTGTGCCGAAGAGGAGAACCGCACTGACCAATGAGACGATCAGCAGCTTTCGCGTCGTTCGCCGCACACTTCGCGCGCAGACCTCACCGAGTAGTGCGGTCGCGACGATGAACAAGGTCAACGGCCCGGCGAACAGGACCCATCCGAACACGATGCCGATCGGAAGGACGTCTTCTTCGGGCTGACCCGCCCGGGTCGCAGCGAGCAGCGACAGGATCGTGAGGAACGGCCCCACCACCACATAGACGACCGACGACACAACGCCCGCCACCAGGTACCTCTTCCGCATGGGCCGACAGTAGCGGCGCGGCAGGCGGAGACGTGTTCGGGCCTGGAATCGCGGGCCTGGAATCGGTGGGGTTGGAGAGGGCTCCTGTACGGCATTGCACGTGGAACGACCAGAGAACGAAACAGGCCGTGATCAGCGTTTGCGCTGGTCACGGCCTGTTTCTGTTGGTGCGCCTGAAGGGATTCGAACCCCCGACCTTCTGCTCCGGAGGCAGATGCTCTATCCACTGAGCTACAGGCGCGTGGTGTGCCGAACCGCCCGGGGGCCTACGTTCGACGCACGGAGCAGACTACCAGCACTGGCCGGGTGGGCGGGCATCGATATCGGTCAGCGGGGCGCTCGGGGGTGGCGCGGACCGGCGTCGGGCGCCTGTGGAAAAGCGGGGCGGCGGACTTGGCCCGGCCGATAGAATCGATCCGTGACACCCACTGAGCTCTCTGAAGCGCTGAGCGCTGCCCTCGCCGCGGCCGTAGCCGACGGCACACTCGCCCTGCCCGCCGACGCCGTTCCCGCGTCGGTCCACGTGGAGCGACCCCGGCAGCGAGAGCACGGAGACTGGGCGACGAACGTGGCCCTGCAGCTCGCGAAGAAGGCGGGCACCACGCCGCGCGCGCTGGCCGAGGACCTGGCCGCACGCCTCGGCGCGACGCCGGGCATCAAGTCCGTGGGCGTCGCCGGTCCCGGGTTCCTCAACATCACGCTCGACGCCGCGACGGCCGGCGAGCTGGCGCGCACGATCGTGGAGGCAGGCGCGGCCTACGGCAGGGGCAAGGCCCTGGCCGGCCAGGTGATCAACCTGGAGTACATCAGCGCCAACCCGACCGGTCCGCTGCACATCGGGCACACCCGGTGGGCAGCGCTGGGTGACTCGCTCGGGCGCATCCTCCGTGCGGCCGGCGCCGAGGTCGCCGCCGAGTACTACATCAACGACGCCGGCGCGCAGATGGACCGCTTCGGCGAGTCCGTCCTGGCACGTGCCACGGGGGGCGAGGTGCCCGAGGGCGGCTACCGCGGCGAGTACGTCAAGGAGCTCGCGGCCAAGGTGCTCGCGGACCGCCCGGACCTGCCCGAGCTGCCGCATGAGGAGGCCATCGCGGTCGCCCGCGAGGCCGGCTACACGCACCAGCTCGCCGAGATCCGTGAGGTGCTCGCGGGCTTCGGCGTCCACTTCGACGTCTGGTTCTCGGAGCGCGAGCTGCACAGCTCGGGCGCCGTCGACAAGGCGGTGGCCCGCCTGCGGGAGCAGGGCCACGTCTTCGACAAGGACGGTGCGGTCTGGCTGCGCACCACGGACTTCACGGACGACAAGGACCGCGTGATGATCCGGGCGAACGGCGAGCCCACGTACTTCGCCTCGGACGCCGCGTACTACCTGTCGAAGAAGGACCGCGGGTTCCCCGGCAAGATCTACCTGCTCGGCGCCGACCACCACGGCTACGTCAACCGGCTCAAGGCCATCGCGGCCTGCGCGGGGGACGACCCGGAGTCGAACATCGAGGTGCTGATCGGCCAGCTCGTCAACGTCGGCGGCGCCAAGCTGTCCAAGCGGGCCGGCAACATCATCGAGCTGCGCGACCTGGTCGACTGGATCGGCAAGGACGCCGTGCGCTACTCGCTGGCCCGGTACCCCGCGGACTCGCCGCTGGAGCTGCGGGGCGAGGACATGATCAAGCAGTCCAACGACAACCCCGTGTTCTACGTGCAGTACGCGCACAGCCGCACGGTCCAGATCGGGATCAAGGCCGTCGAGCGCGGCGTGCGCCGCGTGGACGGGTTCGACCCGGCGCAGCTCTCGCACGCCTCGGAGACGGCGCTGATCGGGCGTCTCACCGAGTTCCCGCGGATCGTGGCGCAGGCCGCCGAGCTGCGCGAGCCGCACCGCGTGGCCCGCTACCTCGAGGCCCTCGCCGGTGACTTCCACTCCTGGTACAACGACGACGAGAAGCTGCGCGTCACGCCGTACGCGGACGAGGAGGTCACGGACGCGCACCGTGCGCGCCTGTGGCTGAACGACGCCGTCCACACGGTCCTCGCCAACGGCCTGGACCTGCTGGGCGTGAGCGCTCCGGAGCGGATGTGACGGGCGCGCCCTGGTCGACCGGCGTCGGGCGCCTGCCGGACGGCGCACTGGCCGTTGCCGGTGTCGACGTCCGCGACCTCGCCGCTGAGCACGGCACGCCCGCGTACGTGCTGGACGAGACCGACTTCCGCCTGCGTGCCCGCGCGTACCGCACGGCGTTCGAGGCGGCGTTCGGTGCCGTCGGCGCCGGCGTGGACGTGTACTACGCCGGGAAGGCGCTGCTCACGGTTGCCGTCGCACGCTGGGCGCGCGAGGAAGGGCTGCGGGTCGACACGGCGTCGGGCGGCGAGCTCGCCGTCGCGCTGCGCGCCGAGGTACCGGGTGCCGATATCGGCCTGCACGGCAACAACAAGTCCGACGCCGAGATCCTCCGTGCCCTGGATGCCGGCGTGGGCCGCATCATCGTGGACTCGCTGGTCGAGATCGAGCGGGTCGCGCACCTCGCGGCTGAGCGCGGGGTCGTGGCGCCGGTGATGGTCCGTGTGACCACCGGCGTGCACGCCGGCGGGCACGAGTACATCGCGACCGCTCACGAGGACCAGAAGTTCGGGCTCTCGGTGAACCCGGGAGGGCGCTCCGAGAGCCCTGCGATGAACGCGCTGCTGGACGTGCTGAAGCGACCCGAGCTGAAGCTGCTCGGCATCCACTCGCACATCGGCTCGCAGATCATCGATCCCGACGGTTTCGAGGCCGCCGCCGACGTGGTGCTGCGGCTGCGCGCCGACCTGGCCGAGCGCTCCGGCATGCTGGTCGACGAGGTCGACCTCGGTGGTGGTTACGGCATCGCCTACCTGCCCGGCGAGGTCGACCTCGACCCGGAGCGGGTGGCCAAGGACATCGCGCAGTCGGTCGCCGGAGTCTGCCAGGACCTGGGTACGAGCCTGCCGCGGTTCTCGATCGAGCCCGGCCGGGCGATCGTCGGCCCGGCGGGTCTCACGCTCTACACGGTCGGCACGGTCAAGCCGGTCACGGTTTCGGGCGACGACGGCGCGGAGCTCGTCCGCACCTACGTGTCTGTCGACGGCGGCATGAGCGACAACATCCGCCCGGCTCTGTACGGGGCGGCGTACCACGCTGAGGTCGTCGGCCGGACGTCCACGGCCGAGCGGGTGCTGGCGCGTGTGGTGGGCAAGCACTGCGAGTCCGGGGACATCGTGGTGCACGAGGTCCAGCTCCCCGCCGACGTGCGGGCGGGCGACCTGCTCGCGGTCGCCGCGACCGGCGCCTACGGGCGTTCCATGGCGTCGAACTACAACATGCTGCCGCGACCGCCCGTCGTCGCGGTGACCGACGGCGCCTCGCGCGTGCTCGTGCGCCGTGAGACCGAGGCCGACCTGCTGGGCCTCGACCTGGGCTGACCCGAACCAGGGTCCCTGAAGAAGTCTGAACGCCAGTGGGCGCCGCCGGACGACCGGCGGCGCCCACTCGTACGGTGCTCCTAGCTGCCCGTGCCGTTCGTCGTCCCACCGGCGCCGAGCAGGCCGCCCACCGCGTCGCCGACGCCCGTGACGATCCCGTTGACGGTGTCGTCCACGGCCCGCACCGTGTCGTCGATGGCGTCGGAACCGCTACCCGGCTGCTTCGTGGGCGGATCGGTGGGCTCGGGCTCGGACGGCTTCGCCGTCGTGGGCTCCTCGGGAGCAGGTTTCGACGGCTCCGGCTCGGCAGGTGCCGCCGGCTCGTCGACGGGCTGTGAGCCGCCGCCCGTCCCGTGCTCGTCCGCACTGTCCTGCGCCGGCCTCGTGCTGGACGGGCTCCCCCCGGACGCCGGACGGAGCTCCGGCCTCGAGTCGCCGTGCGCTGCTGGCGCCGAGGGAGCCCACGTGCCGACGTCGGCCGGGTCGATGGCGCGGTTCGGGATGGAGCCGGCCGCGAAGAACTCGAAGTGCCAGGGCTCCGGCTTGGCGCCGTCGAGCTGGGCCCAGGACGGGTTGTCCCAGCCGTAGTCAGGCGCGTGGAGCCGGAGCCAGACGTACTCGGGGGAGCTACCGCCCGCGATGGGGTCGTCCAGGTCGATCGCGAGGCCCCAGCCGTGGTTCGAGGTGCCGGGGATCGCCGCGAGGTGTGGCTTGCTGCCCTTGACCGCAACCTGCATCGCATACGGCCGGTACGAGTCCGTCAGCGGGATCGGGTAGCCGAACTCCTTCTCGAACTCGTCGCTGAGCGCCGTCAGCCGCTCGGCGGCGTCGCAGCGCAGCAGGTGCCCGGGCGCGAACGGCAGCGGGCACAGCGCGTCGGCGGGGATGCGGCCGTTCGCGTATCCAGCGGTGGACTCGCCGTAGGCGGCGACGGTCTCCAGGAGGCTGCGGCGCAGCGACGGCTCGGCGCCGGGCAGCGTCTCGACCAGCGCGCTGGGCGACGAGGGATCGAGCATGTTCGCGAGCCGCATCGCCGCGACGGCCACCTCGTCGAAGGTGACGTACCCGGTGCCCTGCTGCTCGGGGTGGGCGTGGGCGCGGACCGGGTGGGCGGGAGCCTGCTGCGACGCCATCGCCACGACCCGCGACACCGGTTCCGCCGACAGCGCCTCGGTCGCCGGGGTCGTCCGCGCCCGGCCGGCCACCGGCGCGGTCTCCACCCGGAGGGGCTCGGCGGCCGCGGCGAGCGCGAACTGCTGGGCCTCGTACGTCGTGTAGAGCATCCCGAGCTCGGCTCCGGCCTGCGCCACCCGCGGGTTGGGCGACGAGGCCTGTCGCAGGGTGCGCTCGGCGCGGTCCAGCACCGCCAGCACCTGGCCCACCGTGACGCCGTCCGTCCCGGCCTCGGGGGCTCGCGTCTCGTGACCCCTGCTGCCCGGGCTGGACGGCGCGGCCACGGCGGACCGGCGTGCCGTCGCCGCCGTGGTGCTCTCGGCCGCGTCCAGTACTGGCAGGCCCGACGTCGCCGTGCTGGCCGACGCGCTGACGAGCACTCCACCGGTCATCGCCAGGGCGATCACCCCGGTCCACGCATGGCGGACGTGTCGGCTCTCCGCCGCCCGGCGCAGCCGTGCCCCGTGCTCGCGGACGAACGCCGCACCTGGCTTGTGCTCGCTCGGCTGTTCCGTCACTGGTCAAACGCCGCGTGACCGGCGATGGAGCTCTCGGTGGCGAGGCCCGGTCGTTGCGGCGACCGTCTGCGCTGGAGCGGGCGAGCTGCTACGAGGAGTAGTCGCCCTCCTCGTACTGGTCGAGGGCCAGCAGCCGGCGGATCGCGTCCGCAGCGGCCTGATCGTCGTGCTCCAGCGCGGCCAGCACCGCGGTGACCATGCTGTCGGACGTCGTCGCGGCAGCCGCCGCCTCCCACGATGGGACCGCCTGGTCGCCTGCGTCGGCCAGGGCCAGGGCGTGCGGCTCGACCTTGGCAGGCCACCGCACGTCGCGCAGCTCCTTGATCTCCGCGCGGAGCGCTGTCAAGGTCGCGACCGCTTGCTCCTGCTGGACATCGACGGGCTGCCCCGTGTTGATCGCCGTCTCCAGCGCCTCGAGAGCCTCGTTGTACGGGCGGACGATCTCCAGGTACCCGACGGCGGCCTCCTCGGCCCCGAGGCGCGGTGCCTCCGACGGCGCGGTGGCGGCCGGCTCTGGTGTCCGGGGCGTCGACGCGGAGGATGGCTCGGTCGTCTGCGGCGTCGATGCGGCCGGCTCAGGCGCGCCGGCCACGGTGCTCGCACACCCGCTCACGAGCAGAAGGGCCAGGGACGTGGTGATCAGGCGGTGCATCGTGCTCCATCGACAAAGGGTGGGTCGGGCACCGAAACGTAGCGCATCCGGGGTCGCGGTGGCACTGACTGGGCACCGCCGCTCAGCGCACGTCGATGTAGATCGGGTTCGTGTAGAGCCAGGTGTCCGACCACGGGTCGCCGTCGTTGTCGGCGTGCTGCAGAGGGCCCGCGGGGTCGATCGACGCTCCGAGAAATCCGGTGCCATGACGGTTGCCGTCGCTGCCGCGCAGGCGGATGTAGCAGGACTCGGTGATGCGCCCGAGCGGGATGCGCAGGTTGTAGGTGCCGTGTCGACGGCTGGTGTCGACCTGCTCGACCACGCGCGTCTCGGGCGCCCGCCAGCTGTCCCGGTTGGTCGAGGGGCCAGTGACGGTGCCCCGGATCACGTCGAGGTGAGCGAGCCGGGGGAGGACCCCGTGCGGGTTGCGCCGGTGCGCGCTGCGCACCTTGATCATCAGCTCGATCGAGGTCCCGCGCTCCACGGTGAGCCGGCCACCGAGCGTGGTCCCGTTACCGCGGCCGCCACGTCCGCCGACAAGGCGGACGTCGAGCCCGTCGACGAGGTGCCCGTGGTCCACCCAGACCCTGCCGCGGCGCAGGCCATCCATGACATCGAGGTAGCCGTGCCGCGTCACGCCGACGTGGGTGCGGCTGAACTCGCCCGGCCAGAAGTCGCTTCCGGGCTGCGGCGTCCCGGTGTCGACGGGGGACGGCTTCCAGCCCAGGGAGTCGAAGTTCTGCCCCGGTGG
The DNA here is from genome assembly GCF_040639055.1 of Promicromonospora sp. NPDC023987. NCBI lineage: Bacteria > Bacillati > Actinomycetota > Actinomycetes > Micrococcales > Promicromonosporaceae > Promicromonospora > Promicromonospora sp. NPDC023987. The sequence goes on from NZ_JBEZZF010000047.1 coordinate 21,562, forward strand.
CATGTCGCCGTCGCGCCACGTGTCCCAGATGGTGCGGTGGTTGTCGGAGTTGGAGGTGATCGAGAACAGGGTGCCCTCGGCCAGCATCGCGTCCCACATGCCTCCGACGGTGGCGGTCATCCAGTCGAAGCCACCGAAGGTTCGGTAGGCCTCGATGGGGTAGCCGGAGTAGGAGTCCGGACGCGGCGCGTTGTTGTACTCGCCCCGCTGGGCCCCCGTGCTGCCGCGGTAGGCCACCCAGGCCGGATCGGCGTCGCCCTGGGCGCCCGGCGCGCCTTCCATACCGATGAGGACGCCGCGCGCGGCGTCGCGCCAGGCCCGGATCTCGTGCGGTGAGTCGATGCCGAGGCGGGACGGGTGGTTAGCCAGCACGAGAACGTCGTCGACGTAGCCGCTCGTCCTGCGGGCGGCGAGCCAGCGCAGTGCCTCCACGGCGCGCTGCTCGTTCTCGGGCAGATCGGCGTCCCAGCCGTTGAGCTTGGCGTCCCACCGGCGCTCGAACTCGCGCAGCAGCTCGACCTCGTGCCGGCCGGGCGCGGCGAACACCGTGCCGTGCTCAGCGGCGGGGATGTACCACTCCAGGCCCTGGAAGATGAGCTGGCGCGGGTTGCGTGCCCGGGCGGCCATGATCTCTGCGTGCTCGGCAGCGGCGCCCTTGTCGCGGTGCCCGTGGTTGCTGTGCTCGGTGAAGACCATCCAGTCCAGGCCGAGCTCCGCACCCTTCTTGGCAAGCTGGTCGAAGTCGTACTTGGCGTCGTGGCTGTAGCGCGTGTGCACGTGGTGGTCGCCGACGAGCCACGCGAGCCGCGGATCACCGGGGCGACCCGAGGCGGCGGCAGTTCCGGCGTGCGCGCCGGAGGCGAGCGCCAGCCCACCGGCCATGCCGAGGCGCAGGAAGGTGCGGCGTGAGGCGCCCTGCGGGTCCAGCGACGAGGCGGGGACCGATGGATCGGCCCAGGCAGGCAGATCGGTGGCGCGGAACGGGGTGGGCATGGTTCCTCCTGCGGCAGAGCATGGTGACGTCACAGGGTCGCGCTGCTTGAAGGCGCACGCGTGAATCTGGGGTGTCCGGCGACTGTCGGTCGGCCGTCGAGCCGTCGGCTCGGTTCCGACCCGGGCAGTCCATCGGCGAACAGGAGGGGACAGGCGTTCAAGAGGCGGATAGAACGGGTGTGCTATAGAATAATGGCATGTTCAGAGAGCGAGCAGTGGCGGGGCGACCGGCCGGCGGCAGGTTGCCCGCGGCCTCGCCTTCTGACGCTCGAGGCGGGGTCGGTGCCAGCCTGGCACTCGTCACTGACGCTGAAATCGACGCTCACACGGGTGCCGACGTCGGCGGTGGTTGCAGCGGTGCCGTCATTGCCGCCGACGTTGCCGGCCCTTCCAGCACGCTCGCCGGTGACGTGACAGCCGCCAAGGTCGCGGCCCTGCACGCGTGGCTGCTGTCCAGCTCCGCTCCGGCCGACGCCGCCTCGCGGGTCGCTACCCTGCGCGCCCTGGAGGAGCTCGCCGCTGGTGTCGTGGCCGTGCAGTCGCAGGTGCTGGTCGACCTGCGCGACGAGGAGGTCCGGGCCGCGAAAGAGGCGGCGCTCGCGTCGGGTGGCACCGCGCACGACAAGCGCGGCCGGCAGATCCCGGTCACGGTCAGGTCCGCGGCACGCGACGCGGAGACGAGCGTGGCCCAGCAGGCCGGGCTCGCGTTGCGGGTCTCGCCGCACCGGGCCCGGTCACTGCTCGGGGTAGCGACGGTCTGGTGCACCGAGATGCCCCACACCCTCAACGCCCTGCGGGAGGGACGACTGTCCCAGGAACGCGCGACGGTGCTGGTCAAGGAGACCGCCTGCCTGACCCTGGCAGACCGCCAGACCATCGACGCGGACCTCTGTGCCGACCCGGCCGTGCTGGAGGGTGTGGGTACCCGGCGGCTGGTCGCACTGATCACCGAGCACGCGGCGCGGCTCGACCCCGCCGCGCTGACCAAGCGGGCCGCGAAGGCCGTCTCCGACCGGTGCGTGACCCTGCGCCCGGCGCCGGACACGATGACGTACCTGACGGCGCTGCTCCCGGTCGCCGAGGGCGTGCAGACCTACGCGGCGCTGAAGCTCGCCGCGGAGACCGCCCGGCACACGGGCGGGGACGAACGACCCACTGGGCAGATCATGGCCGACACGCTGGTCGAACGGATCACGGGCCAAGAGAACGCCGGGGACGTCCCGGTCACGGTGCACCTGGTCGTCTCGGACGAGGCGCTGCTCGCCGGCGGGCACGAACCCGCCGTCGTGCTGGACGGTACCGGCGCGGGACACGGCCCCATCCCCGCACAGGTAGCACGCAACCTCGTCGCCAACGGACTCGACCTGAACGCTGCGTGGCTGCGCGCCGTCTACACCACCAGCACGGGCGACCTGGTGGGCACCAGCAGTAAGCAGCGCTTCTTCGTCGACGGGCTCGCCGACCTGCTCCGCGTGCGCGACCAGGGCATCTGTCGCACCTCCTGGTGCGACGCACCGATCCGGCACCTCGACCACATCACTCCGGCAGGCCGCGGTGGGGACACCACCCTGGCGAACGGCCAGGGCCTGTGTGCTGCCTGCAACCAGGCCAAAGAGACACCCGGCTGGTCCGCAGCCACGGAAGCCGATCCCCGGACCGGTAGACACACCGTCACCACCACCACACCGACCGGACAGCAGTACCGGTCGGTCGCACCCCAGCCCCCACGACCGGCACGAAGCAAACCGCCGCTCGACGGGCAGCCGCCGGGCGTGACGACGGTCGCGCGGCCTGACACGCAGTCGGGCCGAGCGACCGGCCCGGTCACCCTGTCGTGCCGGGTGCGCCAACCAGTGCGCCACCACCTACGACCGGCAGCCCGCGCAACCTGAGACGCCCGGCTCTCTCCGAGCCCGGGCCGGCACGCGGCGCCCAGCCGCATCGGCGTCGTCAGGCCGGGACCGAGTATTCGATATCCGCCACGCCCCGTCATGGCGCACGATGGCACGCATGTCCTTGGTCACTCCCCGCCTGCACACCGCTCGCCTGCGTCTGCGGCCCTTCACCGACGCCGACACCGCCCCGCTCTTCGCACTGCACAGCAGCGCCCTCGTGATGCGCTACTGGGACTCTCCACCGTGGACCGAACAGACTCGTGCGGAGCGCTTCATCGCGATGTGCCGGAAGATGGCCGACGAAGGGACAGGGGCACGAGTGGCCATCGACCGTGCTTCTGACGGAGCCTTCGTCGGCTGGTGCGGTCTGACCGGGTGGAACCCGGAGTACCGCAGCGCGTCGTTGGGCTACTGCCTCGACGACGCGATGTGGGGCCACGGCTACGCGACAGAAGCCGCGCACGCCCTGCTGCAGTGGGCGTTCGACACGCTGGACCTCAACCGAGTTCAGTCCGAGACCGACACGCGCAACGTGGCGTCTGCCCGGGTCCTGGAGAAGGCCGGATTCGTCCGTGAGGGGACGCTGCGGGAAGAGTGCGTCGTGAACGGCGAAGTCTCGGACACGTGGGTGTTCGGGTTGATCAGGCGAGAGTGGAGGCCGCCGATCACGCCGGGCGCAGCCCGCTAAGGGCCAGTGCCACACCCGACGCCGGGCCGGTCAGACCCCCAGGGGTGGTGGGGCCGAAGAGAGAACGGCGACCGGCGCGGCGTCGGGCAGCTTGTGGAGGGGGCGAACCTCAGGCCTGGTCGGCCGGCGATCCCACCAGGTGCCCCTGGTAGGCGGGGCTCGTCAGGAACGGCGGGAACGCGTCCCGCAGGGCGACCTCGCGGAAGATCGCCGCCGCTTCCTCGATGCGGTTGCCGTGGTCGGGCGGCAGCGAGGCGACGACGTCGAGCAGCAGCGCCTCGACCCGCTCCCGGGTGACCGGCAGCTGGTCGTCGTCGGTCACGGTGCCCGAGGCGATCCACTGCCAGACCTGTGACCGGGAGATCTCGGCGGTCGCGGCGTCCTCCATGAGGTTGTCGAGCGCCGCGGCTCCGGTACCGCGCAGCCAGGCGTCGAGGTAGCGCACGGCCACCGAGACGTTCGACCGCAGGCCGGCGGACGTCACCGTGGCACCCGCCCGGCGGGCCGACGCGATGTCGAGCAGCTCGTGCTGACCCACGACGACGTCGGGCCGCAGTCGGCCGACCTGGTTCGACGCGTCCCCCAGCACCGCATCGAACTCGGCCTCGGCCACGGGGATGAGGTCGGGGTGCGCCACCCAGGTGCCGTCGAAGCCGTCCCCGGCCTCGCGCTTCTTGTCCGCGGCGACCCGCTGGAACGCCTCCCGGGTGACCTCGGGGCTGCGGCGGTCCGGGATGAACGCGCTCATGCCGCCGATGGCGTGCGCCCCCCGCTTGTGGCAGGTGGCAACGAGGAGCTCGGTGTACGCACGCATGAACGGCGCCGTCATGGTGACCTGCGCGCGGTCGGGCAGCACGTACGAGTCACCGCGCGTGCGGAAGCACTTGATCACCGAGAACAGGTAGTCCCAGCGGCCGGCGTTCAGCCCCGCGCAGTGGTCGCGCAGCTCGTACAGGATCTCCTCCATCTCGAACGCCGCGGGCAGCGTCTCGATGAGCACGGTGGCGCGGATGGTCCCGCGGGGGATGCCGAGCGCGTCCTGCGCGACCTCGAACACCTCGTTCCAGAGCCGTGCCTCCTTGTAGCCCTCGAGCTTGGGCAGGTAGAAGTACGGCCCGCGACCCCGCGCGATCAGCTCGGCGGCGTTGTGGAAGAAGTAGAGACCGAAGTCCACGAGCCCGCCGAGGGCGCTGCTCGTGATGCCGTTCGAGTCCGTGTAACGCAGGTGGGCCTCGTCGAGGTGCCAGCCACGCGGCCGGAACACGATGGTCGGCAGGTCGGCGATGTCCGACGACCGCAGCGTGTACTCCTTGCCCGCCTCGTTCGTGAAGCTGAGCGTGCCGCGGATCGCGTCGTGCAGGGCGAGCTGCCCCTCCACGACGTTGGGCCAGGTCGGGCTGGACGCGTCCTCGGCGTCGGCCAGCCAGCACCGGGCGCCGGAGTTGAGCGCGTTGATGGTCATCTTCGGGTCGGTGGGACCCGTGATCTCGACGCGCCGGTCCTCCAGGCCCGGTGCGCCCCGGGAGCCCGCGACGCGCCAGTCCGGGTCGTCGCGAACCGGCCGGGTGGAGGCCCGGAAGTCGGGGTCGCTGCCGTCGGCGATGTCCTGGCGGCGGAGCTGGCGCTGCGCGATCAGCTCGTCGCGGGCGGCGTCGAACCGGTCGTGCAGCAGGGCCAGGAACTGGAGCGCCTCGGTGGTCAGGATCTCGCCGTAGCGCGGGCCGACGGCGCCGGTCACGGTGATCACGCCCCGGCGGGCACCGGTCCTCGAGGCGCCCACCCCGCCGCTCGGCAGCGTGCTCGGTGCCGAGCTCCGCACCGCCGGGACAGAGCCGGTACGTGCGGCCGGCGGGGTGCCGATGCCGGCGAGGCCGGCGTCGGGGTCGAAGGGGTTCGCGCCCTGTGGGCGGGTGTCGATGGTCGCGGTCATCAGAACTGCGCCGCCTCGGTCGAGCCGGCCAGGGCAGTGGTGGCGGAGTCCGGGTTGAGCGCCGTCGCCACACGGTCGAAGTAGCCGGTGCCCACCTCACGCTGGTGCTTGGTGGCGGTGTAGCCGCGCTCCTCGGCGGCGAACTCCGCCTCCTGCAGCCGCACGTACGCCGACATCTGCTCGCGGGCGTAGCCGTGGGCGAGGTCGAACATCGAGTAGTTCAGGGCGTGGAAGCCGGCCAGGGTGATGAACTGGAACTTGAAGCCCATGGCGCCCAGCTCGCGCTGGAACTTCGCGATGGTGTCGTCGTCCAGGTGCTTCTTCCAGTTGAACGACGGCGAGCAGTTGTAGCTCAGCATCTGGTCGGGGAAGTCCGCCTTGACGGCCTCGGCGAACTTGCGCGCGAGCTCGAGGTCGGGCGTGCCGGTCTCCATCCAGATGAGGTCGGAGTACGGCGCGTAGGCCTTGGCCCGGGCGATGCACGGCTCGATGCCGTTGGTCACCTTGTAGAAGCCCTCGGCGGTGCGCTCACCCGTGATGAACGGGAGGTCCCGCTCGTCGACGTCGGACGTGATCAGGGTCGCGGCCTCCGCGTCGGTCCGGGCGATCACGATCGAGGGCACGTCGGCGACGTCGGCCGCCAGCCGGGCGGCGTTCAGCGTGCGCACGTGCTGCTGCGTCGGGATGAGCACCTTGCCGCCGAGGTGGCCGCACTTCTTCTCCGAGGCGAGCTGGTCCTCCCAGTGCACGCCGGCGGCGCCCGACTGGATCATCGACTTCATCAGCTCGTAGGCGTTGAGCGGGCCGCCGAAGCCTGCCTCGGCGTCGGCCACGATCGGGGCCAGCCAGTCGCGGGTCGGGGTGCCGTTCTCCGAGACGTCGATCTGGTCGGCGCGCAGGAGCGCGTTGTTGATGCGACGGACCACGGCGGGCACCGAGTTGGCGGGGTAGAGCGACTGGTCGGGGTAGGTCTGTCCCGAGAGGTTCGCGTCACCGGCGACCTGCCAGCCGGACAGGTAGACGGCCTGGAGGCCGGCCTTGACCTGCTGCACGGCCTGGTTTCCGGTCAGCGCCCCGAGGGCGTTGATGTAGTCCTCCTCGTGCAGCTGCCGCCACAGGCGCTCGGCGCCGCGGCGGGCGAGCGTGCTCTCCTCGCCGACCGAGCCGCGCAGCGCGACGACGTCCTCGGGAGTGTAGGTGCGCTCGATGCCGGCCCAGCGCGGGTCGGAGTCCCAGGACTGCTGCAGCTCCGCGGCCGTCTGCACCTGGTCGCCGGTGCGCACGGGCTTCGACGCGGTCGTCGCGGACACAGTCGCCTCGTCCGTTGAATCGATGGTGGGTGCGCTCATGGCGATCTCCTTCTCGGTGGAACGTCGTCACCGCGCTGCCGGGTGACGTGTTACGACCTTCTGCCCTGCGCAACCCACTTCTCAAGCAGATCTGAGTAGAAGAAAGCTGGTTCTTCTGTTGAACGGAAGCCTCTTCGTATGTCACCCTCGGGCATGGCAGGAACCACCGGCAATGGCAGAACCGCGCGAAACGTGACTTCTTCGCGTCCCACGCAGAACGGGGCAGGCCAGGCGACGGGTCGGCCACGCGGCAGGGTGCCCGGTCAGGCGCTCGGCCAGGTGCCCGGTCACGCGTCGGTGCCGGCGGGCGGCCCGGTAGACACCGAGCCGGATGCCCTCACGATCGGCCGGCGCATCCGGCACCTGCGGACCAGCAGGGGAATGACGCTCGACGACCTGGCCTCGGCGATCGACCGGGCACCGTCGCAGGTCAGCACGCTGGAGAACGGCAAGCGGGAACCGAAGTTCTCGCAGCTGCAGGCCATCGCCAGGGCGCTCGGCACCGGCGTCGACGACCTGCTGTCGGCGGAGGCGCCGTCGGAGCGGGACGCGCTGGAGATCGAGCTCGAGCGTGTGCAGCGCGGGCCGCTGTTCGCGTCGCTGGGGATCGAGGGCGTGCGCATCGGCAAGTCGCTGCCGCACGACGCGCTCTCGACCATCCTGGCGCTGCACCGCGAGCTGGAGCGGCTGCACACCGAGCGCGCGGCAACGCCCGAGGAGGCCCGCCGGGCCAACGGCGAGCTTCGCGGCGACATGCGCGCCAAGGACAACTACCTGCCCGAGCTGGAGCAGGTCGCCAAGGGCCTGCTCGCGGACGTCGGGCACACGTCCGGGCCGCTGCCGCAGCGCATGGCGGCCGAGATCGCCGCGCACCTCGGCTTCACGCTGCACTACGTCAGCGACCTGCCGCACTCGACGCGATCGGTCATCGACACGCGGAACCGGCGCCTCTACCTGCCGTCCAAGGGCTTCCGCGGCCGCTCCAACACCCGGTCGGCGCTGCTCCAGGCGCTCGCCTCGCACGTGCTCGACCACACCGAGCCGGGCGACTACGGCGAGTTCCTGCGCCAGCGCGTCGAGGCGAACTACCTCGCGGCGGCCCTCATGGTCCCGGAGAAGCCGGGCGTGAAGTTCCTGCGCGACGCCAAGGACGATCGGTCCATCGCCATCGAGGACCTGCGCGACGCCTTCGGGGTGTCGTTCGAGACCGCGGCGCACCGGTTCACCAACCTCGCGACGCGCCACCTCGGCATCCCGGTGCACTTCATGAAGGTCCACGAGTCGGGGATCCTGCACAAGGCGTACGAGAACGACGGCGTGCGGTTCCCGTCCGACGCCCTCGGCGCCGTCGAGGGTCAGCACGTGTGCAAGCAGTGGACCGCGCGTCGGGTGTTCGACGTCGAGGACCGGTTCAACCCGTACGCGCAGTACACCGACACGCCGTCGGGCACCTACTGGTGCACCTCCCGCGTGGAGAACACGTCGGACGGCGCGTTCTCCGTGTCGGTCGGCGTGCCGTTCGCGGACGTCAAGTGGTTCGAGGGACGCGAGACGACGGAGCGGAACACCTCGCTGTGCCCCGACGAGTCGTGCTGCCGGCGTCCGCCGGAGGAGCTGTCCGCGAAGTGGGGCGACTTCGCCTGGCCCTCGGCGCGGCCCCACGCCTCGATGCTGGCGGCGATGCCCTCGGGCGCGTACCCGGGCGTGGAGACCACGGAGGTCTACCGGTTCCTGGAGCAGCACGCCCCCGAGGGCTGAGCGGCGCACGTGCTGGTCAGCAGGCCGTGACCAGGTCGAACCTGCCCTCCGTGGTCTCCCGCAGCGTCGTCACCGTCGCATCGCCCTGCCCGAGGTAGTCGAGCGAGCCGATCGCGTAGAACGGGTTGTACGGGTCCACGCCGTACGACGTCGCCCGGCCCGCTGCCTGGTGCTCCGCGTTCGAGGCCGCGCCACAGTACGGCTCGGTGGGCGGGTCGGTCGGCGGGTCCGTCGGGGGATCCGTCGGTGGGTCCGTCGGCTCGCCCGACCGGTCCACCCGCCGGTTGTGCTCGAAGAAGAAGTCCGTCACGTACGCCGGGTAGCTCACCGAGCTCGTCGAGATGTACGGACCACCCGGGCCGCCCCCAGCGGGCCACGCGTGGCCCACGTTCGAGTTGGCGACGAGCGACACGCGTGGCCCGGCGACGTCGGACCACAGGGTGCCGGTGCCCGCCGTGTTGGTGCCCTCCAGGCCCGACAGGGAGAACGTCGACCGGGCCGTCGCACCGTAGATCCCGGCCATGACCTGCGCGTTCAGCGTGTTGTAGCCCGTCGCGACGGTCGTGTCGGACGATCCGTACACCACTGAGGTCACCTGCGTGTCGAAGCTCGGCGCAGCGGTCGAGGCGAAGCCGCGGCACGTGGACGTGGCCTGCGCCTGGGTGGTCGCCACGTACCCGATCTGGCCCGACGTCGTACCGACCGTGGGCCCTGCGTCGATGCCGATCCCGGCGAAGACGTCCGGCGCGAGGCAGCCCAGCACCATCGTCTCGCCGCCGCCGGACGAGAGCCCCGATACGTACACCTGGTTCGGGTCGATCCCGAGTGAGGCGTCGCCGAGCAGGTTGTCGACGAGCCGCAGCAGGTTGTCGTCGTGCCGCGCGGGGTTCGACCGCGAGTGGGACGTGTCGTAGTAGTCCCAGCACCCGAGGATCACTCCGCCGTTCGGTGCCGCCGGCACGGCGACGACCATGCCGTGCTCGTCGGCCGTCGTCGCCCAGTTGCCCCCGTTCCTCAGGTCGGTCGAGGTCTGCACGCACCCGTGCAGGTTGACCATCAGCGCACGGCCGGCCGCCAGCGCGGGCTCCGACGTCGGCACGTACAGCTGGGTGGCCATGCCGCCGGCGGTGCGGGACGACCACGCGCCGGCGGCCGCGACGTCGCTGGTGACAGGGGTTCCGGTGGCGGTGGCGGGCCCGGCCAGGGCGACCACGGCGGGTGCGGTGAGCACCAGGGCGACGGCGGCGAGCCAGCCGTATGCGCGCCGGCGGGCCCGGTCTCGGGGCAAACGCGGGGACGGGTGTGTCATGCGAACCTCCACGGTGAGGTCGTGCCGCCCGGGCGCTCCGTTGCGCTCGCGGCGGTCGGACATCGGGGACATTAGGTGGGACCTGAATCACCTGTCAAGAGTGCGTACACCTCAGTTCGCCGCTGCGGGGGTTGACACCGGGCATCCATCTCGTCCACTATTCCCACCACCTGAATCGCCTCTCAGGTCTGGGCATCGAAGCCCACACCGGACGAGTGGCGACCACCCCGAAGAAGGGCAGAGTCATGCGGACGAGGAAGTCCCTCATGGCCGTCGCCGCCGCAGCGGTGGGCCTGGCGCTCGCGGCGTGCGCGCCGACCGGCGCCGGTGCCACCGGCGGCAGTGACAGCAGCGGCGAGAGCACCGCGCCGATCGACGTCGGCATCGTCTACTCGGAGTCCGGACCGCTCGCCGCGTACGGAGCGGCCTACAAGGACGGGTTCGAGGCCGGTATCGACCACGCGACGGGCGGCACCGGCGAGGTCGACGGCCGCGCGCTCAACGTGACCTTCCACGACGACGCGGGCGACCCGGAGAAGGCCGTGTCGCAGGCCAAGGACCTGATCGGCAAGGGCTACCAGATCCTGGCCGGGACCGTCGTCTCGGGCGTGGCGCTCCCGCTGGCCGAGCAGGCGGAGCAGAACAAGGTCCTGTACATCTCGGGCCCGGCCGCCGTGGACACGCTCACCGGCATCAACCGGTACACCTTCCGCAGCGGGCGGCAGTCGCTGCAGGACGTCGCGACGGCGGGCACGTTCGTCGAACCGGACGGCGCGAAGGTCGTCGTGTTCGCGCAGGACAACGCCTTCGGCCAGGGCAACCTCGCCGCCGTCGAGGGCGTGCTCGGCGGCCAGGGCGCCGACGTCACCTCGGTCCTGGTGCCCGAGGACGCCACCGAGTTCACGCCCTTCGCCAAGAAGGTGCTCGACGCCGACGCCGACATGGTGTTCGTGGCCTGGGCCGGCGCCACGACCGGCGCCATGTGGCAGGGCCTCGACCAGCAGGGCGTCCTGGACCGGACCACCGTGGTGACGGGCCTCGGCGACGTCGCGACGTACGGCGCGTACGGGGACGCCGCCGAGAAGGTCAGCTTCCTCAACCACTACTTCCCGGGTGCGGCAGGCACCGAGACCGAGACCGCGATGCTGGATGCCGTTGAGGCGGCCGGCGGGACGCCCGACCTGTTCACGCCGGACGGTTTCGTGGCGGCCCAGATGATCGTGCACGCGGTGCAGGAGGGCGCGGGCGACGTCGAGGCCATGGTGGACGCGCTCGAGGGGTACTCGTTCGAGGGTCCCAAGGGGCAGACCACGGTCCGGGCCGCTGACCACGCGCTGATCCAGCCGATGTACCAGGCCAGGCTGGTCAAGGAGGGTGACACCTGGACGCCAGAGCTGGTCGAGGTCGTCGACGGCGAGGCCATCGCCCCCGCCGAGGCGACCGAGTAGTGGAGGCGGGTATGGGGTCGAGTACGGCAGCGGGTGGCGAGCCGGTGCTCGAGGCCGCCGGCCTGGGACTGACGATCGGCGGGGCACGGATCCTGGCCGACGTCGACCTCCGGGTGGGCCGCGGCGAGCTGTTGGGTGTGATCGGGCCGAACGGCGCGGGCAAGACCACGCTCTTCAACCTGGTCAGCGGGATCCACCGGCCCACGAGCGGCCGGGTGCTCCTGGACGGCAGGGACGTGACGACGGCGTCGGTCGCGGCGCGGGCCCGAGCCGGCCTCGGCCGCACCTTCCAGACGTCGAGCCTGTTCCCGCGGCTGTCCGTCGTCGAGAACGTCCGGCTCGCCACCCAGCGCCGTCTCGGCGGCAGCCTCTCGGTCCTGAGCTTCCCCCGGCGCGGCGACGCCGCGTCGAAGGAGGCCGCCGAGCACCTCGGCACGGTCGGGCTGACGCACCGGGCGGACCTCGCCGCGGGGGACCTCTCCCACGGCGACAAGCGCAAGGTCGAGATAGCGGTGCTCCTCGCGATGGACTCGTCGGTGGTGCTGCTGGACGAGCCGATGGCCGGCGTCGCGACCGGCGACGTCGCCGGGCTCGTCGAGGTGATCCGGACGATCAACCGGACCGGCCGGACCGTGCTCATGGTCGAGCACCACATGGACGTGGTGCTCGGCCTCGCTGACCGCGTGGCGGTGATGCACCACGGCGAGCTGCTCGTGTGCGACACCCCGGAGCGGGTCATGGCGGACGAGACGGTGCAGTCCGCCTACCTCGGCACGACGGTCGGGAGCATGGCATGAGCGGGCCGGTGCTGGAGGTGCGCGGCCTGACGGCATGCATCGCGGGCCAGGAGGTGGTGCACGACGTGTCGTTCGAGGTGCCCGCCTCCGGCGTCACCGCGGTGCTGGGCCGCAACGGCGTCGGCAAGACGTCCACGCTCAAGGCGATCCTCGGCCTGGTCGAACGGTCGGGTGAGGTACTGCTCGACGGCGTGCGGGTGGACGCCGAGCGGACGGACCGCATAGTCCGCCGCGGCGTCGGCTACGTGCCGGAGGACCGCGAGGTGTTCGCCGGCCTGACCGTCGCCGAGAACCTCCGGCTCGCGGAACGTCGCGCCACGGGCGGCCGCGGCAGGAGCGGAACGGACAGCAGGGGGACGACGGCGCAGCACCGCGAGCTGGTCGCCGCCCTGTTCCCGGAGCTCGCCCGGCGCGCCGCGCAGCGGGCGGGCACGCTCTCGGGCGGACAGCAGCAGATGGTCTCGCTCGCACGGGCGCTGCTCAACGAGAACCGGATCCTGCTGGTCGACGAACCCACCAAGGGGCTCGCCCCGAAGATCGTCGGCGAGGTCGCCGAGACGCTGGCGGCCGCCGCGCAGACCGTCCCGGTCCTGCTCGTGGAGCAGAACCTCCAGGTCGTCGAGCGGCTGGCCGAGCGGGTGGTCGTGATCGACGCGGGCCGGGTGGTGCACACCGGTCCGGCGCGCGAGCTGCTGGACGACCCCGAGGCCGTGCAGCGGTTGCTGGGGGTCTCGACAGGCTCGACCACCGGGGCGGGCTCGACCATCTCGACCGCAGAGGCGGAGGCCGACCGATGAGCACCCTGATCCTCCTGCTCGCGACCGGCCTCGGGCTGGGCGGGCTGTACTTCCTCGTCGCGTCGGGCCTGTCCCTGATCTACGGCCTGATGGGGGTGCTCAACTTCGCGCACGGCTCGTTCCTCACGCTCGGCGCGTTCGTGGGCCTGGCGGCGGCGAACACGGTCGGCGCGGACACGTGGGGCGGCCTCGCGCTGGGCCTCGTCGTCGGCTCGCTGACCGGCGCCGCCGCGGCGGCCCTCACCGAGCTGGGCCTGATCCGGCCCCTGTACGACCGGCACATCGAGCAGGTGCTCGTCACCGTGGGCCTCTCGCTCGCGAGCGTCGCCCTGTTCGAGGGCATCTGGGGCCCCAACCCGCGGAACATCACCCGCACCGACTGGCTGACCTCGACCACCGAGGTGCTGGGTGCGCGCGTGCCCAACACCGCGTTCCTCAACGTCCTCGCGGCGGCCGCGGTGCTCGCAGGGATCGTCGCGTTCCTGAGGTTCACGCGCTACGGCCTGATCATCCGCGCTGGGGTGGAGAACCGGGCCATGGTCACGGCGCTCGGCATCGACGTGCGCCGTGCGTTCACGCTGGTGTTCGCCGTCGGCGGCGCGGCGGCCGGGCTGGGCGGCGTGCTGGCCACCCAGTCCCTGAACTACGTGTCGCCGCACATGGGATCGAGCCTGCTCATCTTCGCGTTCATCGTCACGGTGATCGGCGGCATGGGGTCGCTGACCGGCGCGGCGGTGGCGTCCGTCGTCGTCGCCCTGCTGCAGCAGCTCGCCAACTACTACCTGAACAACACCGGCGACCTGATCGTCGTGCTGCTCCTGGCGCTCGTCCTCCTCGTGCGTCCGTCCGGACTGATGGGGAGGCCCGCATGAACCGCACCCGCACAGGTCTGGGAGCGCTCGCGATCCTCGTGCTCCTGGGCTGCCTGCCGCTGCTGGCGCTCACCGTCCCGGGCGTCCTGCCCGGGTACACCTACGAGCCGGGGACGCTCCAGCTCCTCGCCCTCTGCTGGCTGACGGCGGCGCTCGCCCTGTCCTACCACCTGCTGTTCGGCGTCGCGGGGCTGATGAGCTTCGGGCACGCGCTCTACTTCGCGGCGGGCATCTACGGCCTCGCGATCGTGCTCGACCGTACCGACGTGCCGCTCCTGCCCGCCGCCGCGCTCGTGCTGGTCGGCGGCATCGTCCTCGCGTTCGTGGTGGGCGCCGTCTCGCTGCGCGTCACCGGCATCTCGTTCGCGATGGTCACCCTCGCGTTCGCGCAGGCGGGCAACGTGCTCGTGCGCCGTGACCAGGGCGACGTGACCGGCGGGGAGGAGGGGCTGGCGCTGGCGACCGAGGGTGTACCGGACGCGCTCATCGGCGTGGTCAACACCCGCAACCTGTACTGGCTCGCGCTCGCGGTGCTCGTGGTGGTCTATCTCGTGGTGCTGTGGATCGAGCGCACGCGCGCCGGGCACATGGCCGCGGCCGTGCGCGAGAACGAGGTCCGCGTGCGCATCATCGGCGGCCGCCCGTACGTGACCAAGCTCGTGGTGTTCGTCCTGGCGGCGTCGCTCGCGACGGTCGTCGGCATGGCCTACCTGCTGTTGCAGTCCGGTGCGTCGCCGGCGACGTCGACCGCCGACTTCACGCTCACCCTGCTGGTGATGGTGGTGCTGGGCGGCGTCGGCTCACGGTGGGGCGCCGTCGTCGGGGCGGTGCTCTATACCCTGCTGGACCAGCGCCTCGGCGAGCTGGCGCACTCGGAAGCGGTGGCCGGCCTGCCGGCCGTGCTCCGGATCCCGCTGTCCGAACCGATGTTCCTGCTGGGCACCTGCTTCGTCCTGGTCGTGGTCTTCCTGCCCGGCGGGCTCGCGGGCGCAGCGCAGCGGCTGGCTGCCCGAGGCCCGCGGCGGCGGGGCGAGCGCGCGCCCGAGCCCGCACCGGACGGAGCGGCAGCATGAGCGACCTGCACACGCTGGGGCGGTGGCCACGCGACCGGGCCCTGGCGACGCCCGACCGGGTGGCGGTCGACGACCGCGGCGTCACCCTGACCTATCGAGCCCTCGACGAACGGGCGACAGCCCTGGCGGAGCGGCTGCGGGCTGCGGGCTACGACGTCGGCGACCGGATCGCCACCGTGACCGGGAACAGCTCCGACCAGGTGGTGCTCTTCTTCGCCTGCGCCAAGGCCGGGCTGGTGCTGGCGCCGCTGTCCTGGCGGCTCTCGCCGCACGAGCTCGCCGTGCAGCTCGACCGGGCGGACCCAGCCCTCGTGCTGGTCGAGGAGGAGTGCGGCGTCGTCGCGGACGCCGCGCTCGAACGGCTGCCGCTGTCGCCGTCGCGCACGGCACTGGGGACGCACGGGGTCGAGGCGTGGGCGCCGCCGCCCACGCGCCGCCCGCGCCCGGGCGGGGCGCCCACCGAACCGGTGCCGGGCGGGCCGGGCCGCGCGGTGCGCGACGACGACCCGCTGCTGCTCGTCTTCACGTCGGGCACGGGCGGCACGCCGAGGGGTGCGCTGCTCACGCACGCGAACTGCTTCTGGAACAACCTGTCGCTGTCCCGGATCGTCGAGCTGACCAGCACGGACATCGTGCTGTCCGTGCTGCCGCAGTTCCACGCGGGCGGCTGGAACATCCAGCCGCTGCTGGCCTGGTGGACGGGCGCGACGGTGGTGCTGGAGCGCACCTTCGAGCCGGAACGGGTGCTGCGCCTGGTGGCCGACCGGCGCGTCACCACCATGATGGGCGTGCCCACCAACTACCTCCTGCTCGCGGAGCATCCCGGCTTCGCAGCGGCCGACCTGAGCTCGCTGCGCCACGCCGTCGTGGGCGGTGCGCCCATGCCGGAGCCGCTGCTGCGTGCCTGGCACCGCCGCGGCGTCGCGCTCACGCAGGGGTACGGGCTCACCGAGGCGGGCCCCAACGTGCTGTGCCTGCCCGACGACGTCGCACGGGACCGGGTCGGCTCCGCCGGCGTGCCGTACCCGCACGTCGAGGTGGCAGTCGCCGACCCGGTCACGGGGGAGCACCGCACGGGCGCCGCGACCGGCGAGCTGCTGGTGCGCGGCCCGGGAGTCTTCGCGGGCTACTTCCGCGAGCCGGAGGCGACGGCGGCGTCGTTCGCGCGTGGCTGGCTACGCACCGGCGACCTCGTGGAACGCTCCGCCGACGGGTACTACCGTGTCGTCGACCGGCTCAAGGACGTGTTCATCACGGGCGGCGAGAACGTCACGCCGGCCGAGGTCGAGGCGGCGCTGCGGCGGCACCCCGCGGTGGCCGACGCCGCCGTCGTCGGCGTCCCGGACGAGCGCTGGGGCGAGGTGGGGCACGCGTTCGTGGTGCCGCGCCGCGGCGAGCTCACCGACGCGGCGGACCTCGAGGCGTTCTGCCGCCGTGAGCTGGCCCGGTACAAGGTGCCACGGTACTTCGAGCTGGTGCCGGACCTGCCCCGTTCATCCCTGCACAAGGTGATGCGCTCCGCGCTCGCCCCACCACACCACCAGTCCGAGGAGGCCCGGTGAGCACCATCTCCCAGTCCAGCGAGACTCAGCCCAGCGAGACTCAGCCCCGTATGACCAAGGGTGAGCGCACCCGTGCCCGCATCCTCGCCGCCGCGGAGCGGGTGTTCGCCGAGCTCGGCTTCCACGACGCGTCGATAGTGAAGATCACGGAGGCGGCAGGCGTCGGGCAGGGCACGTTCTACCTGTACTTCGCCTCCAAGATCGAGGTCTTCGACGAGGTGGTCGAGGACCTGAACCGCCGCGTGCGGCACGCCATGATCGCGGCCTCCTCGCAGGCGATCGGCCGGATCGAGGCGGAGCGGGCGGGCTTCCGGGCGTTCTTCCAGTTCACGGCCGAGCACCCGGCGCTCTACCGGATCGTGCGGCAGGCCGAGTTCGTGTCACCGGGTGCGCTGCGGATGCACTACACGCGGATCGTGGAGGGCTATCGCGACGGGCTCGCGCGAGCGCAGCTGGCAGGCGAGGTCGGCGACATCGACCCGGAGGTCGCCGCATGGGCGCTCATGGGGATCGGCGAGATCGTGGGGATGCGGTGGGTCCTGTGGGGTCCGGACGTAGCGCCGGGCGGCCCGACGTCGGCGGTCCCGCCCGAGGTGTTCGACGAGGCGATGAAGTTCATCGAGCGGGCGCTGGCGCCCGGCCGGGAGGCGCGGCCATGAGCACCGTCGACCAGGTGGAGGCCACCGGCTCGCACACCTACGCGACGTACGACGTGGCCGTCGCCGGCGGCGCCCTGCGCGTCGGCGTCTGGGAGCCGACGGCGCCCGTGGCGACCGGTCCGGACGGCGCGCCCCTGCCCGCCGTCGTGCTCGTGCACGGCATCACCGCCTCGCACCGCGCCTGGCCCGCCGTCGCCGCTGCCCTGCCGGGACGTCGCGTCATCGCCCCCGACCTGCGCGGCCGGGGGCGCAGCAACGGGCTGCCCGGGCCGTACGGGATGGCCGCGCACGCCGACGACGTAGCGGCGGTGATCCGGGAGCTCGTCGGGGGCCCGGCCATCGTCGTCGGGCACTCGATGGGCGGGTTCGTGTCGCTGGTGCTCACCCACCGGTATCCCGGGCTGGTGGCGCGCCTGGTGCTGGTCGACGGCGGCCTGCCGATCCCGCTGCCGCCCGGCGTCCCGCCCGGTGCGTCGCCGGAGGAGGTGGTGCAGGTGCTGCTCGGGCCGGCCATCGAGCGGCTGACCCAGACGTTCCCGAGTGCCGAGGCGTACCGGGAGTTCTGGCGGTCGCATCCAGCCTTCTCGCGGTGGACGCCCGTGGTGGAGCAGTACGTCGACTACGACCTGGCCGAGTTCGGACCGGACCTGCGGCCGGCCGCGTCGCCGGACGCCGTCGCCCAGGACTCCGCGGACTCCGCCACCGGTGACGCCCTGCCCGGAGCGCTCGCGTGGGCCGCGGAGACCGGCCTGCCCATCACGTTCCTGCGCGCGCCGCGTGGCCTGCTCGACCAGCCGGGCGGGATGTACCCGGCCGAGACGGTCGCGGAGTGGGCGGGCCGGCTGCCGCGTCTCGCGGCGAGCGAGGTGGCGGGCGTGAACCACTACACGATCATCATGGCGGAGCCGGGCATCTCGGCGGTCGCCGCCGCGGTGGGCTGATCTGGGCGGTCTGAGCGGTCTGAGCGGTCTGGGCGGTCTGGGAGCAGCACTCGCCCACCGGCCTGCCCGGCGGGGTGCAGACTTGGTTGCGCGCGGGCTCGGCGAGTGCAGACACCGTTGCGGATACAGATCCTGTACCCGCAACCAACTCTGCACTCGGAAGTTGAGGCCGCGACCAAGTCTGCACTCGGCGCGGCACCGGTGTTGTCGCTGGTGTGTACACCGCCAGTTGCTGCGCTGCGCGCGGGCATCCGTCCACAGGCGGGTGCACGAGTGTTATGTGTCGGAACCCTTGCGATCAGAGACGATCGCTCCGATCACGCAGATCACCGCGATCGACACGCAACCGACGCCCAGGTTCGCCCACGGCCCCGGACTATCGCTGTAGGCGCGGACGATGCCGAGGACTGACAGGACGAGTCCAGGTACAGCGAAGGCGATTCCTGCCACTCGAAGTGCTCTGATCATTGCCGGCTCCAGCAAACGGGGGAGGTCGAAACCACGTATATCCGGATCCCGTGCCCCACGGGTGCGGAGGGTGGTTCGGTTGTCGGAACCGTACCGTCGGCGGGGCGTTGACTGCAGACTTGGTTGCGCGCGGGCTCGGCGAGTGCAGACATCGTTGCGGATACAGATCCTGTACCCGCAACCGACTCTGCACTCGGAAGGTGAGGCGGCGACCAAGTCTGCACTCGGCGGCGGGCGGCGGCGGGCGGCCGGGTTTCGGGGCAGCCGGTCAGGTGCCGAGCATCCGGTCCCGCTGGCGGGACATCTCCTCCGACAGTGCCTGCACGACGGCGGCCACCGCCGGCCTGCGCCAGGACTCGCTGCGGACCACCGCCCAGTAGGGCAGGCGCTCGGTCACGTCGTCGGGCAGCAGGCGCACCAGGTCGTCGTGCCGGTCGGCCATGAAGCAGGGCAGGAACCCGAGGCCCGCCCCGGCGCGCGTGGCCTCCACGTGCACGAACACGTTGGTCGAGGCCAGTGCGTCCCGCATGCCGGGTACGAGACGGCGCGGCGCGTCGAGGTCGTTCACCTGCAGCATGGAGTCGACGAAGTAGACCAGCCCGTGCTCGGACATCTCGGCGACGGTGGTCGGCGTGCCGTGCCGCGTGAGGTAGTCGCGCGCGCCGTACATGCCGAGCACGTACTCGCCCAGGCGCACGGCCTTCGCCCGCTGCACGCTCGGTTGCCCGACGACGACGTCGACGTCGACCCCCGAGCGGTGGTGCGTCGCCACCCGGGTGACCGTGACGAGCTCGACGGACAGCTCGGGGTGGGCGCCCCGCAGCCGGGCGATCGCGGGGGAGGCGACGTACGCGCTGAAGCCGTCGGTCGCCGTCATCCGCACGACGCCGGTGACGGGGTCGGCCTCGGTGTCACCGGCCACGAGCCGGTCGACGGCGTCTGACACCGCCTCGCCCGCCCGGGCCGCGCGGCGGCCGAGCGACGTGAGCTCCCAGCCGTCCGCGCCGCGCACCAGGAGACGCCCGCCGAGGGCGCGCTCCAGCGCGGTGACGTTGCGGGCGACGGTGGTGTGGTTGACGCCGAGCGCCTGCGCCGCCGTCGTGTACCGGCCGGTGCGGGCCACCTCGAGCAGCACCAGGAGCTGGTCGGCGACCTGGCCGGCCGGCGGGTCGTTGCGGGCTGGCATGCAGCGACGCTACCAAGCCGCGGGCTCCCGAGTGTGCATTCGTGCACACGGCGTCTGCCCAACTCGTCATTGCCCCGCACAGTGCTCCGCGGGAACACTCTGGCGAGTCACAGTGGAGGCCGTGCGGAGCGCACCGGCCTGCCACTCCCCGTGTCAGAGTCGGCACCAAGGAGCAGCATGTCTGCACAGCAGAACACCGGAGCGCCGGACGACCGGTCGCTGATCCGGCGCATCGTCGCCGACCTCGACGCGGCGGACCAGGCGCGCGAGCGGGCGCTCGCGGAGGGCCGGTCGTGAGCCGCGCCCTGGAGGGCCGCCGGGCACTCGTGACCGGCGGCGCGAGCGGCATCGGCGCCGCGTGCGCCCGGGAGCTCGCGGCGCGCGGCGCGCACGTGACCGTGGCCGACGTGGACGGCGCCGGCGCCAAGGCCGTCGCAGAGGAGGTCGGCGGCGAGGTCTGGGTGGTGGACCTGTCCGACACCCGGTCGCTCGACGGCCACGAGCTGGACACCGACGTGCTGGTGAACAACGCGGGCATCCAGCGGGTCAGCGCCATCCAGGACTTCGTGCCGGACGACTTCAGGCTGGTCCACCGGATCATGCTGGAGGCCCCGTTCCTGCTGGTCCGTGCGGCGCTGCCCGGCATGTACGAGCGGGGCTGGGGCCGGATCGTCAACATCTCCTCCGTGCACGGGCTGGTCGCGTCGCCGTTCAAGTCGGCTTACGTCTCGGCCAAGCATGGGCTGGAAGGGCTGTCGAAGGTGACGGCCCTCGAGGGCGGCGAGCACGGCGTCACGAGCGTCTGCGTCAACCCCGGATACGTGCGCACCCCGCTCGTGGAGAAGCAGATCGCCGAGCAAGCGAGGGCGCACGGCATCCCGGAGTCAGAGGTGATGGCTAAGGTCATGCTCGCGGAGTCAGCAGTGAAGCGGCTCGTGGAACCCCACGAGGTCGCCTCGCTGGTCGGTTGGCTCACCGGGCCGGACGGGGCGATGGTGTCCGGCGGCTCGTGGACGATGGACGGCGGATGGAGCGCGCGATGACGAAGGGTGCAGTGGAGGGTACGGGCCGAGGAACGAGGCACGTGCCCGGAACGGAACACGAGGAATCGCGCCAGGAGGTACTGCGATGACGAAGGCTGCAGCGGAGGGTACGGACCGATGACGAAGGATGCAGTGACCAAGACCAGGAACCCGTTCGCCGCTGCCATGCGCCCGGTGAACGCCGTCGTGGAGCGGTTCATCCCGAGCGCGCTGGTGTTCGCCGTGCTGCTGACGTTCGTCGTGGCGGCGCTCGCGCTCCTGCTGACCGACGCCGGGCCCACCGCCGTGCTCACCGGCTGGGGCGACGGGCTGTCGGGGCTGCTCGCGTTCATGACCCAGATGGCGCTCGTCCTGCTGCTTGGGCACATGCTCGCCAACACGCGGCTGGTGCGTCGCGGGCTGGCCCTGGTCGCCGCGCTGCCACGGAGCCCGGTGCAGGCGTACGTGTTCGTGGCGGTCCTCGCCTCGGCGCTGTCGCTGGTGCAGTGGGGGCTCGGACTGGTGGCCGGCGGCCTGCTCGCCCGGGAGGTGGCGGCCCAGATGCGGGCCAAGGGCGTACGCGTGCACTTCCCGCTGCTGGTCGCCGCAGGGTTCTCCGGCTTCGTCGTCTGGCACATGGGATACACCGGGTCGGGTCCGCTGACGGCGGCGACCGCCGACTCGTTCGTCGTAGAGCAGCTGGGGGAGACGATCCCCGTCTCCGCGACCACGTTCGCGCCGTGGAACCTGATCGCGGCAGTGGTCACGGTGGTCGTGGTCGCCGGGGCGCTCGCCCTGGTGGCCCCGCGCGGGAACGACCGCGTGGTCGAGCTCGAGGTCGACGCGCGCGCCGCAGAGGTCGAGATCGAGCAGCCGGTGACTCCGGCTGACCGCCTCGACGCGAGCCGGGTCCTGACCACCCTGACAGGCCTTGGCCTCGTCGCCTACCTGGTCGTCTACTTCGCCGACGGCGGCACGCCGACCCTCGACATCGTGAACTGGACGTTCCTCGCGCTCGTGCTCCTCCTGGTGCGGAGCCCGTTCGAGGTCGCCGCGCTGGTCAAGAACGCCGCGGCCAACGTCGGCGACATCCTCCTGCAGTTCCCGCTGTACGCGGGAATCCTCGGGATCATGGCGTCGACCGGTCTCATCCAGATCTTCAGCGACGCGATCGTCAGCGTCTCGACGCCGCAGACGTTCGGGGCGCTGGCGTTCGTCGCGGCGGGCGTCGTGAACTTCTTCGTGCCGTCGGGCGGCGGGCAGTTCGCCGTCCAGGCGCCGATCCTGCTCGACGCCGCCACCCAGCTCGGCGTCGACCCGGCGGTCGCGATCATGGCCGTGGCGTACGGCGACCAGTGGACCAACATGATCCAGCCGTTCTGGGCGCTCCCGCTGCTGGCTATCGCCGGCTTGAAGGTGCGCGACATCCTGGGATACACCACGGTGACACTGCTGGCCTCGGGGATCGTGTTCGCGGCGACCCTGCTGATCGTCGGGCCCGGGGCCTGACCTGATCCCGATCGGAATGGAGTCAATGATGACCGAAGCGACAAGCAGCGGGTTCGACAAGGTGGTCGCGAGCGCGGCCGACGCGGTAGCCGACATACCTGACGGCGCGTCCCTGGCCGTGGGCGGGTTCGGCCTCTGCGGCAATCCGATAGCGCTGATCGAGGCGCTGCTGGCGCAGGGCACGACGGGCCTGTCCGTGGTGAGCAACAACTGCGGCGTCGACGACTGGGGGCTCGGCGTGCTGCTGAACGCCCAGCGGATCCGCAAGATGACCAGCTCGTACGTGGGGGAGAACAAGGAGTTCGAGCGCCAGTTCCTCTCGGGCGAGCTCGAGCTGGAGCTCACCCCGCAGGGCACCCTCGCCGAGAAGCTCCGCGCCGGTGGCGCGGGCATCGCGGCCTTCTTCACGCGCACGGGTGTAGGCACCCAGGTGGCCGACGGCGGTCTCCCGCGCAAGTACGACGGCGCCGGTGGCATCGTGATCGCGTCGCCCGCCAAGGAGGTGCGCACGTTCACGACCGCCGCCGGCGACCCCGCCGAGTACGTGCTGGAGGACTCGATCAGCACCGACTTCGCGCTGGTGCACGCCCTGCGCGGCGACCGGCACGGGAACCTGGTGTTCAACAAGTCGGCCCGCAACTTCTCACCCCTCGCGGCGATGGCGGGGCGCGTGTGCATCGCCCAGGTCGAAGAGCTTGTCGAGCCGGGGGAGATCGACCCGGACACTGTGCACCTGCCTGGCGTGTACGTGCACCGGGTGGTGCACGTCGGCACCGACATCGAGAAGCGGATCGAGCGGCGCACGGTGTCCGCGCAGCAGACGGTGACGGCTGCCCAGGCGCCCGCCACGGCGTCGTCGGGCACCGCCGCGCCGACCAAGAAGGAGGCCTGAACCATGGCACTGACCCGACAGGAGATGGCCGCGCGCGCCGCACGCGAGCTGACCGACGGCATGTACGTGAACCTGGGCATCGGGCTGCCGACGCTCGTGCCGAACTACGTGCCGGAGGGCCGGCACCTGGTGCTGCAGTCGGAGAACGGGATCCTCGGCGTGGGGCCGTACCCCACGGAGGACAAGGTCGACCCCGACCTGATCAACGCGGGCAAGGAGACGGTGACGCTGCTGCCCGGCTCGTCGATCTTCGACTCCGCGACGTCGTTCGGGATGATCCGCGGCGGCAAGATCGACGCCGCGATCCTTGGTGGCATGCAGGTGTCGGCCACGGGCGACCTGGCCAACTGGATGATCCCGGGCAAGATGGTCAAGGGCATGGGCGGCGCCATGGACCTGGTGCACGGCGCGGGCCGCGTGATCATCCTGATGGAGCACGTGGCGCGCGACGGGTCGCCGAAGATCCTGCGCACCTGCTCGCTGCCGCTGACCGGCAAGGGTGTGGTGGACCGGATCATCACCGACCTGGCGGTGCTCGACGTGACCCCGTCCGGCCTGGTCCTGCGGGAGCTCGCGCCGGGGGTCACGGCCGACGAGGTCATCGAGAAGACGGAGCCGGAGCTGACGGTGGAGCTCGTCGAGCCGATGCTGTGAGGGCTGTGGAGCACACGACGCCGGGGGATACGCTGAGAACGACGGCCAAAGGAGGTCTCATGACTGACCCGAGCACCACTCCGGGAGGCGCCACAAGCGCAGCACCGGGTGCGGAGAACGGCGCTGACAAGAACGGCGCTGATGATGTAGTGATCGTCTCGGCGGCACGGACGCCGCAGGGACGACTGAAGGGATCGCTGGCCACGCTGAGCGCCGTCGAGCTGGGCGCCGTGGCGGCGCGCCGCGCCCTGGAGGGCGCGGGGCCGCTGGCCGCCGAGGTCGACAAGGTGGTCTTCGGCCAGGTGATCCAGGCCGGCGCGGGGCAGAACCCCGCCCGCCAGACGGCGGTCGCCGCCGGCGTCTCCTGGGAGGTGCAGGCGGTCACGGTGAACAAGGTCTGCCTCTCGGGGCTGACGGCGATCATCGACGGCGCGCGGCTGCTGCGCACGGGCGAGGCCGCCGTGGTGCTCGTCGGTGGCCAGGAGTCGATGACGAACGCACCGCACCTGCTGCCGGGGTCCCGGTTCGGGTTCGGCTACGGTCCCGCGGAGCTGCTGGACGCGACGGCGCACGACGCCCTGACCGACGCGTTCGACGACGTCTCCATGGGTATCTCGACGGAGGACCACAACTCCGGCTCGGTGTTCGTGTCCCGCCAGGAGCAGGACGCGATAGCCGCTGCCTCGCACCAGCGCGCCGCGGCCGCGGCGAAGAACGGGGTGTTCGAGGCGGAGCTCGCGCCGGTGTCGGTGCCGCAGCGCCGTGGCGAGCCGGTCGACGTGCGCACCGACGAGGGCGTCCGGCCCGACACGACGCCCGAGTCCCTCGCGAGGCTGCGCCCGGCGTTCGCGGGCGAGGGGACGCTCACGGCGGGTAACTCGTCGCAGATCTCCGACGGCGCCGCCGCGCTCGTGCTCACGACGCGCGGCCGTGCGGAGTCAGCAGGGGTCCCCGTGCTCGCGACGGTCCGCGCGCACGGTCAGGTGGCCGGTCCGGACAACTCGCTGCACTCCCAGCCTGCCCGGGCGATCGCCCAGGCCCTGGAGCGGCAGGGGTGGACGGCCGACGACCTCGACGTCGTCGAGATCAACGAGGCGTTCGCCGTGGTCGTCGGGGTGTCCGCGAAGGCGCTGGGCGTTCCGCTGGACCGCGTCAACGTGCACGGCGGCGGGATCGCGCTGGGACACCCCGTCGGGGCGTCCGGAGCACGCATCGCCGTGCACGCCGCGCACGAGCTGACGCGGCGCGGGGGCGGCCGGGCCGCCGTCGGGCTGTGCGGTGGCGGAGGCCAGGGCGAGGCGCTCCTCCTGGAGTTCTGAGGACTTCCGCTGGCCTTCGCTGGTCGAGCTTGTCGAGACCCGGTCAAGACAATCACGACCCCCCCGGGACGAACCGCCGGGGGAAGCCCCGGTGACCACCCGGCCCCAACGGGAAAACCGGGGGGGT
>NZ_JBEZZF010000048.1:0-46148 GCF_040639055.1 Promicromonospora sp. NPDC023987
TCAGCCGTGAAGCCAAGCATTTCCATACCCAACTTGGTGTCGGATACGTCTGTGCCCTCGGGGTACCCAGCGATTCGGCCCAGAACCCGGGGAGGTTCTGGGCCGAATCGCTGGGTAGGCGCCGTCGGACGTCCCGCGTTCATGTCGTGTTCAACGTTAGGGTCAGGACCGTGCACCTCAAGACGCTCACGCTCCGGGGATTCAAGTCCTTCGCGTCGGCGACCACCCTCGAGCTGGAGCCGGGCATCACCTGCGTGGTGGGCCCCAACGGCTCCGGCAAGTCCAACGTGGTCGACGCGCTCTCCTGGGTCATGGGCGAGCAGGGCGCCAAGTCGCTGCGCGGCGGCAAGATGGACGACGTCATCTTCGCCGGCACGTCCGGCCGCGCGCCGCTCGGCCGCGCAGAGGTGGCCCTGACCATCGACAACACCGACGGCGCGCTGCCGATCGACTACACAGAGGTCACGATCTCCCGCACGCTGTTCCGCAGCGGCGGTTCCGAGTACGCGATCAACGGCAACAGCTGCCGCCTGCTGGACATCCAGGAGCTCCTGAGCGACTCGGGCATCGGCCGCGAGATGCACGTCGTGGTGGGGCAGGGCCAGCTCGACGCCGTGCTGCGCGCGACGCCGGAGGAGCGACGCGGCTTCATCGAGGAGGCCGCGGGTGTCCTCAAGCACCGCAAGCGCAAGGAGAAGGCGCTCCGCAAGCTCGACGCGATGCAGGGCAACCTCGCGCGCCTGGGCGACCTGACCGCTGAGCTGCGCCGCCAGCTCGGCCCGCTCGGCCGGCAGGCCGAGGCGGCGCGCAAGGCCCAGACGGTGCAGCGGGACCTGCGCGACGCGAAGTCGCGCCTGCTCGCCGACGACCTCGCGCAGCTCACCGCACAGCTCGAGCAGGAGCGCGCGGACGAACGGTCCCTCAAGGAGCGCCAGGCCGAGACCGAGGCGGCCCTGGCGGAGGCGCGCGGCAGGCTGGCCCGGCTCGAGGCGGCGATGTCGGCCGAGTCGCAGCAGGTCAGCCAGGCCGGCGACACGGTCTTCGCGCTGTCCCAGACGCGGGAGCGCCTGCGCAGCCTCCAGTCCCTGGCCGGTGAGCGCGCCCGGCTGCTGGGCACCGCCGAACCCGCCCATCAGGGGCAGGATCCGGACGACCTGGAGGCGCAGGCGGCCCGTGCCCGGGCGAGCGAGGAGGAGCTGGTCACCGAGGTCGAGGTGGCCCACGAGGTCGTCGAGACCGCCGTCGACGCGCGGGCCGAGGCCGAGACCGCCGCGCAGGAGGCCGAGCGGACCCACGCGGGCCTGCTGCGGGCCGCCGCCGACCGCCGCGAAGGCCTCGCCCGCCTGTCCGGCCAGGTCGCCGCGCGGCGCAGCCGGGTCGAGGCCGCGCAGTCGGAGCTGGACCGGTTGCGCGACGCCCTCCTGGAGGCGGAGGAGCGGGTGGCGGGTACCTCGCGCGAGCTCGGGGCGCTCGAGTCCGAGGTCGGCGGGGGCGAGGACGGCGAGGAAGGGCTCGACGTCGCGCACGAGGCGGCCTCCGAGGTGCTCGAGCTGGCGAAGGCCGAGGTGCGGCACCTCCAGGAGCAGGTGACGACGGCACAGCGGGACCGCAGCGCCGCGGCCGCCAAGGTCGAGGCACTGGAGCTGAGCCTGGACCGCAAGGACGGTGCCGGCACGCTCCTGGCCGCCAACCAGGCCGGGGTCCTTGGTTCGGTGGCCGCGCTCCTGGGCATCGAGGCCGGTTTCGAGGACGCGGTGGCCGCCGCGCTCGGCCCGGTGGCGGACGCCGTCGCCGTCGCCGGCGTCGACGAGGCCGTTGATGCGCTGCGGCTGCTCCGGGACGAGGACGCCGGTCGTGCCAGCCTGGTCGTCGGCTCGGACCGGACGGCTGCCCACGACGCCGACCGTCCGGCCGTCGAGCTCCCCGCGGGAGCCCGGTGGGCCACCGAGGTGGTGCAGGTGGCGGGCCCGGCGTCGGCCGCGCTGCTGACGATCCTGCGGGACGTCGTCGTGGTGGACGACCTGGCGCGGGCTCGTGCCCTCGTGCGTGACCAGCCGGTGGTCGCGGTGACCCGGGCCGGTGACCTGCTGGGTACCGCACGCGCCTGGGGCGGCTCGGCCGCCGCGCCGAGCGTGCTGCACCTGCAGTCGGCGCTGGACCAGGCCAAGGCCGACCGCGACGACGCGGCGGCCCGGGAGACCGACGGTTCGGCGCACCTGGAGCGCGCGCGCGTCGAGCGTACGGCGGCGCAGGAGCGGTACGACGAGACGCTCGCCCGGCTGGGGGAGGCGGACGCGGCGCGCGCCGCGGCCGCCGAGCAGCTCGGTTCGCTCGGTGCGGCCGCACGCGCCGCCCAGGCGGAGGCCGACCGGCACCGCGCCGCGCTGGACCAGGCGCAGGCGCGTCGCGAAGAGGACGAGATCGAGCTCGAGGCGCTCGTCGAGCGTCTGACGATCGCCGAGGAGGAGCCCTCCGACGGTGAGGGCTCGATCGACGCGGTGCAGGCCGAGCGGGACACTGCGGCCGCCGCTGCCACCGCGGCCCGAGCGCGGGAGACCGAGGCCCGGCTGGCCCTGCGCACCGCCGAGGAGCGGGCGCGCGCGGTGTCGGGCCGGGCGCAGTCGCTGGCCGCGGCGGCCGAGCAGGAACGCGCGGCCCGCGCCCGCGCCGCCGAGCGCGAGGAGCTGCGGCGTCGTGACGCGGCCCGCGCGACGCTGGTGCAGCAGGCGGTAGCGGTGGCGCTCGAGGCGATCGCGCGGTCGCTGGACCGGGCGGTGGCCGACAAGGCGGCGGCGGAGGAGGCACGCGCGGCGGGCTCTGAGCAGCTGGTCGCGGTGCGGGGGAGCGTGGAGTCGCTGACGGGCGAGCTGCGCGAGCTCACCGACGTCGCGCACCGGGACGAGGTCGCTCGAGCACAGCAGATGCTGCGTCTGGAGCAGCTCCAGACGCGCGCGTCCGAGGAGCTGGGCATGGACCCGGACGTCCTCATGGAGGAGTTCGGCCCGCACCAGGAGGTCCCGGTCTACGAGGGCGACGCGGCGGTCCGCGGACGGCGACGGCGCGCCGTCGTGGAGCGGGACGACGAGGGCAACCCGATCCGGTACGAGGGCGACCCCAACCTGCCCCGCGGCGCGGCGGCGCGTGAGGACGCCCTCATCGCGCGGACGCGGGCCCTGCACGAGGCGGGCCTGCGGCCGGACGACCCCGCGGCCACCGCCGTCGTCGTCGCGGCCGCCGGGGCGGAGCCGGAGGAAACCCCTGTCGACGGCGAGCCCGTCGAGGGTGAGGAGGCGGCTCCCGGCGAGCCGAAGCCGGACCGGATGGTCCCGTACGTCCGCGAGGAGCAGGAGGCCCGGCTGGCGAAGGCCGAGCGCGCGCTCTCCCGGATCGGCGCAGTGAACCCCCTGGCCCTGGAGGAGTTCGCGGCCCTGGAGGAGCGGCACCAGTTCCTGGTGGACCAGCTCGCCGACCTGAAGAAGTCGCGCGAGGACCTGCTGCAGATCGTCGACGACATCGACGAGCGCGTGCAGCAGGTGTTCGCCGAGGCGTTCCAGGACACCGCCGCAAAGTTCCTGGAGATCTTCCCGCGGCTGTTCCCCGGCGGCGAGGGCAAGCTGACGCTCACCGAACCGGAGAACCTGCTCACCACCGGCATCGAGGTCGAGGCGCGGCCCGCCGGCAAGAAGGTCAAGCGGCTGTCGCTGCTCTCGGGCGGCGAGCGCTCGCTCGCCGCGGTGGCGTTCCTCGTGGCGATCTTCAAGGCCCGGCCCAGCCCGTTCTACATCATGGACGAGGTCGAGGCGGCGCTCGACGACGTCAACCTCGGCCGGCTCATCGAGATCTTCAAGGAGCTGCAGAAGGACAGCCAGCTCATCGTGATCACGCACCAGAAGCGCACGATGGAGGTCGCGGACGCCCTCTACGGCGTGACGATGCGGGGCGACGGCGTCACGACGCTGATCAGCCAGCGGATGGGCGACCGGGAGACGGTCATCGCCTGAGTCGGAGGTGCAGCGCAGGGTGTGGGCCGAGGAACGAGGCACGCGCCCGGAGCGGAACCGCAGGCTCAGGCGAAACAGGTAGAGCCTGAGTCGGAGGTGCAGCGCAGGGTGTGGGCCGAGGAACGAGGCACGCGCCCGGAGCGGAACCGCAGGCTCGGGCGAAACAGGTAGAGCCTGAGCCGGAGGTGCAGCGCAGCGGAACGAGGCACGCGCCCGGAGCGGAACCGCAGGCTCGGGCGAAACAGGTAGAGCCTGAGCCGGAGGGTGAATTTTTGCCCCCCGCAGCCGGAAATTTTCAGGTGTGAGGGAATTCTCCCGCCCTCCGCGGGCGTGTTGCGCGGCGTGTCGCGGCGCTCTGCACGGCAGGACCGGACAAGACGCGACACAATAGACCCATGTGGTGGTCGGTCATTCTGCTCGTTGTGTGCTTGGTCCTGGCGGTCGGTGTCTTCGTCGTCGCCAGCCAGATGGACGCGCCTTCGAACAAGACCGAGCAGGTCTCGTTCCTCCAGTGGTTCCGGTCCGGCATCGCACATCTTCGCGGTGACGCCAAGCGGCGCAAGGACGGCCGTCGCCTCGGGGCCTCCGCCGTCGCGACGCACGCGGTGGGTGCCCCGTCCGTCTGGGTCGGCAAGCCGCCGGTGGTCAAGCCGGACATCTCGCCCGTCGACATGGGCATGTCCGAGTTCTTCGCGGCGACCATCGAGTCCAAGCCGGGCTATGTCGACGCCGAAGAGCTGACCGACGTGCTCAACCGCGCGCGGGACCAGGCGCAGAAGACCCTGCACGTGCCGCTCGGTCCGGTGCCGCTCAAGCCCGCCAACCTCGTTCCCGGGCAGCTCAGGGCCGTGCGTCCGGCGCAGAACGTGCAGAACGTGACGCCGGAACCCGCCGTCGGCGAGGGGCCGGCCCAGGCCGCGAGCTAAGTCTGCTGTCTTCGGCCGTACTCAGAGTGCGGTTCGTGCGCCGAACCGCAACCTCTGCGTCGTTGGACCCCGCCGGGGCGCGCCGAACCGCAACCTCCGCGTCTGGATCGTCGGCAGCCGAAGGTTACGAGTCCAAACGGGGTCCGATGCACGTGTTCCTTGCGGCTCGGCGCCATCGTCGACCGGTAACTTGCGGCTCGGCACCGCCAGGACCAGCCTCTATGGACATTCCGGATGGGTGGCCTGACCGAGCCGGCGCGACGCCGGACCGGGGTGCCCGCACCGTTGTCCGCGGGATGAAAGAATCTGGGGCGTGAACGAGCTTCCCTGGATCGAGATCATCGCCGCCCTCATCGTCATCACGGGGGGAGGCGGTATCGCCGGCTGGGTCGCCACCAAGCGCCGGAGGCGCAGCCAGGACCAGGCTGGCGGCACCGCGACCGTCGAGCGCGAGCGGACGGCGGACCCGGAAGCGGCGGCGGTACCCGGCACGACGGTCGAGCCGGACGCCACCGTCGAGCCGGTCGAGACCCCGACGAAGCCCGCCCGACCCGTCGTCGAGACCCCGGCGCCCACAGCCGGCCGCCTGGTACGCCTCCGTGACCGCCTCGCACGCTCCGGCTCGCCGCTCGGCGCCCGGCTGCTTTCCGTCCTGTCCCGCGACTCGCTCACCGAGGACGACTGGGACGAGATCGAGGAGGAGCTGCTCCTCGCGGACGTGGGCGCCGGCCCCACCACCGAGCTGCTGGAGGCGCTGCGGACCAAGGTTCGCGTCCTGGGCGTGCGGGAGCCCGCCGCGGTGCGCGACCTGCTGCGCTCCGAGCTCGTCGCGCTCCTCGACCCCGCGCTCGACCGCACGCTGCGGACCGAGCCGACCACCGCGGAGGACGGCACGCACCTGCCGGCCGTGACGCTCGTGGTGGGCGTGAACGGTACGGGCAAGACGACGACGGTCGGCAAGCTGGCCCGCGTGCTGGTGGCGGACGGCCGCAGCGTCGTGCTCGGCGCCGCAGACACGTTCCGCGCGGCCGCCGCCGACCAGCTCACCACGTGGGGCAACCGGGTGGGGGTGCCGACGGTGCGCTCCGACCGGGAGGGCGCCGACCCGGCGTCGGTCGCGTTCGAGGCGGTCGCGCGAGGGCGCGACGAGAAGATCGACGTCGTGCTGGTCGACACCGCGGGGCGCCTGCAGAACAAGGCGGGCCTCATGGACGAGCTCGGCAAGATCGTGCGGGTCTCCAGCAAGGTCGCCGCTCCGAGCGAGGTCCTGCTCGTGCTGGACGCGACCACCGGACAGAACGGCCTCTCGCAGGCCCGCGTCTTCGCGGAGGTCGCCGGCGTCACGGGCATCGTGCTGACCAAGCTGGACGGGACCGCCAAGGGTGGGATCGTCGTGCAGGTGCAGCGAGAGCTCGGCGTCCCGGTCAAGCTCATCGGCCTCGGCGAGGGCCCGGACGATTTGGCGCCGTTCGACGTCGACGAGTTCGTGGACGGCATCCTCGGGTGAGCCGGAGACGCAGCGCAGGGTGTGGGCCGAGGTACGAGGCACGCGCCCGGAGCGGAGTCGCAGGCTCAGCCGACACAGGTAGAGCGTGAGCCGGAGCGGAGTCGCAGGCTCAGCCGACACAGGTAGAGCGTGCGCCTGCCACCCCGGGTGTGAAACGAGACGTTTACCCTCCTCCGGCCTGCTTCACGCGCCCGTAACTCCAAGGTGTGTCCGGTGAAACGGTCCTTCGCGACTGTGTTGCGAGCCCAGCACTCCGAGCTGGCCAAGAGAGGATCGTCATATGGAACTGGACACCGGAGCCACAGCGTGGATGCTGATGTCAGCGTCCCTCGTGCTCCTGATGACTCCCGGCCTTGCCCTGTTCTACGGCGGGATGGTCCGGGGCAAGTCCGTGCTCAACATGATGATGATGTCGTTCGGGGCCATTGCCGTGACCGGTGTCATCTACGTGCTGTGGGGCTGGTCGATGTCGTACGGGGCCGACGTCGCGGGCATCTTCGGCAACCCGTTCGACCAGTTCGGTCTCTCCGGTGCGATCTACGACGACGCCGGTGAGTTCATCATCGACGACTTCGGCGTGCCCGGCATCGTCGGAGTCGGTTTCCAGGCGACGTTCGCCATCATCACCGTCGCCCTGATCTCCGGGGCGATCGCGGACCGCGTGAAGTTCGGCTCGTGGCTGGTGTTCGTCGGGCTGTGGGTAACGCTCGCGTACTTCCCCATGGCGCACATGGTCTGGGGCGGCGGCCTGCTCTCGCCCGACGGCCCGTTCGCGAGCATCGCGACGCCGATCGACTTCGCCGGCGGCACGGTCGTCCACATCAACGCGGGTGCTGCCGCTCTCGTGCTCGCCCTGGTCATCGGCAAGCGGAAGGGCTTCGGGTCGGAGCCCATGCGCCCTCACAACCTGCCGCTCGTCATGCTGGGCGCCGCGCTCCTGTGGTTCGGCTGGTTCGGGTTCAACGGCGGTTCGGCCTTCACCGCCGACGGGTTCGCCGGCCTCGCCTGGGTCAACACCACCGCAGCCACCTGTGCCGCCATCCTCGGCTGGCTGGTCGTCGAGAAGCTGCGTGACGGCTCCGCCACCTCGCTCGGTGCCGCGTCCGGCGTGGTCGCGGGCCTCGTCGCCATCACGCCCGCCGCCGGTGCGCTGAGCCCGGTCGGCTCCGTCGTCGTCGGCGCGATCGCGGGCGCCCTGTGCGCCTTCGCGGTCAGCCTCAAGTACCGGTTCGGGTTCGACGACTCGCTCGACGTCGTCGGCGTGCACCTCGTCGCGGGCCTCTGGGGCACTGTCTCCATCGGCTTCTTCGCCACGGAGAGCGGTCTGTTCTACGGTGGCGGCGCCAGCCAGCTCGCCGTCCAGGTGATCATCGCCGTGATCGCCGTCCTCTTCTCTGCCGTCGTCACGCTGGTCCTGGCCCTCGCGATCAGGCCGTTCGGCTGGCGTGTCTCCGAGGAGGCGGAGGTCAGCGGCATCGACCTCGCGGTCCACGGGGAGACGGCCTACGAGAACTCCGGTTCCACCATCACCGAGGCGCGCTGACCGTGTTCACGGTCCAGCGCCCGACCGCTAGGGAGGTACGCGCATGAAGCTCGTCACGGGGATCGTCCAGCCCCATCGGCTCGACGACGTCAAGACGGCGTTGGAGAGTGCCGGTGTCCGGGGGATGACGGTGAGCGAGGCCAGCGGCTACGGCCGGCAGAAGGGGCACACGGAGGTCTACCGCGGTGCCGAGTACACCGTCGACCTCGTGCCGAAGGTCCGGGTGGAGGTCCTGGTGGCCGACGCCGACGTCACGGCGGTCACCGACGCGATGGTCGGCGCCGCGCAGACCGGCAAGATCGGCGACGGCAAGGTCTGGGTCGTGTCGGTCGACGACGTGGCCCGCGTACGCACCGGCGAGCACGGCGACGCCGCCCTCTGACGGGAGCGGCCGACGACGCATGACACGTGACCCGGTGTCCGAGGACGCCTGGGAGCAGGCCCAGGCTCCGCGCCCCGCTGACGGGGTGCGGGGTCTGCGCGAGCAGCTCCTCACCATCGCGGCCGACCTCACCGGACCGGGCCGATCAGGCCAGGCCCGGCGGTCCGCCGTCGGGCAGCGGGTCACGGACCGCCTCGGTGCGCTGTTCGCGGACGCGACGAGGGACGTGGTGCCGACGGGCATCGCCCTGGCGGCGGTCGGGAGCCTCGGCCGTGACGAGCTCGGGCCCCTGAGCGACCTGGACCTCGTGCTCGTGCACGACGGCCGCTCGCACGGCGCCGAGGACCTGCGACGCGTGGCCGAGCGCCTCTGGTACCCGCTGTGGGACTCCGGCGTGGACCTCGACCACGCGGTGCGGTCCCTCAGCCAGTGCCGCCAGGTGGCGGCCAGCGACCTGCCCGCGGTGATCGGCTGGCTCAGCGTGCGCGCAGTCGCCGGCGACGCCGCCGTCGTGCACCGGGCGGCCTCGGTCGTGCTGAAGGACTGGCGCTCCGCCGCCCGACGCCGGCTGCCCGAGCTCATCACCTCCACGCGGGAGCGCGCGCAGCGGGCGGGCGAGCTCGCCTACCTCATCGAGCCGGACCTCAAGGAGGCGCGCGGCGGCATCCGGGACGCCGTCCTGCTGTCCGCGCTGGCCGCGACGTGGCTCACGGACCGTCCGCACGGTGCGGTGGACGCGGCGGCCACCCACCTGCTCGACGTCCGCGACGCCCTGCAGGTGGTCACCCGGCGCCGCACCAGCCGCCTGCTGCTGGCCGACCTCGAGGAGGTCGCCGAGCACACGGGCTACGACGACGGCGACGACCTCCTGGCCGGCCTCGCGGAGTCGGGCCGGAGCATCTCGTACGCGCTCGACCTGACGATCCGGCGGGCCCGGCAGGCCCTGACCCGCCCGGTCGGCGTCGGCAAGCCGCTGATGGTGCGCGGTCGCCGTACGCCGCCGCGGCTGCGGGTCGTTGGTGACGGCCTGGTGGAGCACGACGGCGAGCTGGTGCTCGCCGTCGGGGCGCGTCCGGCGACGGACCCGCTCCTGCCCCTGCGGGCCGCCGCGACGGCGGCCCGGACCGGGCTCGTGCTGTCGCCCGTGACGATCGGGAGCCTCGAGCAGTGCCCGCCCCTGCCAGAGCCGTGGCCGCCGCCCGCGCGCAAGAGCCTGCTGTCCCTGCTCGCGGCGGGGCAGGCGCAGGTTCCGGTGTGGGAGGTGCTCGACCTCGCGGGAGTCGTCACCACCTGGATCCCGGAGTGGGGAGACATCCGCAACCGGCCGCAGCGTGCGGCGATCCACCGGCACACCGTGGACCGGCACCTCGTGGAGACGGCGGCCGAGGCCGCTCGGCTGCGTCGCGGGCTGCCCGGTCCCGTGCCGGGATCGGGGCGCGCGGCCGCCGGCGACCTGCTGCTGCTGTCCGCGCTGCTGCACGACATCGGCAAGGTCCGCGACGCGCCCGACCACTCGGTGGAGGGTGCGCTCCGGGTGCCGCGCATCCTGGGCCGCGCGGGCTTCGCACGCCCGCTGGTCGACGACGTCACGCGCCTCGTGCGACACCACCTCACCCTGGCGGACCTGGCTGTCGGGGCCGACCCCGACGACCCGGCCACCGTCGCGGAGCTGCTGGAGGCGGTGGACCACCGGAGCGACCTGCTCCAGGTGCTGCGGGCGCTGACAGAGGCGGACACCACGTCCCTCGGGCCGAAGGCGTGGACGGACTGGCGCGCGCAGCTCGTGAACGGGCTGACGGAGCGAGCGCTCGCGCAGCTGCCCGGATGACTGGGCGTGTCTCGGGATCGGTTCGGTCCGGCGGTGGACGGCGGCCCGCGCGGACCGGTCCGCGTGTGGTGCACGCCGTCGATTAGGCTGTGCCCGTGTTCAATTCCCTGTCCGACCGGCTTACCTCGACGTTCAAGAACCTGCGCACGCGGGGCCGTCTCTCCGAGGCGGACATCGACGCGACCGTGCGGGAGATCCGCCGCGCCCTCCTCGACGCCGACGTCGCGGTCCCGGTGGTGCGCGAGTTCACCGGTGCGGTGCGCGAGCGCGCGCTGTCGTCCGAGGTGTCCGGTGCGCTGAACCCGGCCCAGCAGGTCGTCAAGATCGTCAACGAGGAGCTCGTCGACATCCTCGGCGGGGCGACACGCCCGCTCACGCTGGCCAAGACGCCGCCCACCGTCATCATGCTCGCGGGTCTGCAGGGTGCAGGTAAGACCACCCTGGCGGGCAAGCTCGCGCACGCGCTCAAGGGCCAGGGCCACACCCCGGTGCTGGTCGCCGCCGACCTGCAGCGCCCCAACGCGGTAACCCAGCTCTCCGTGGTCGCGGAGCGCGCCGGCGTCCCGGTCTTCGCGCCGCACCCTGGCAACACGTCAGAGGCGGACGACCCCGCGGCCGACGCACCGCTGATCGGTGACCCCGTCGGCGTGGCCAGGGACGGCGTGGCCTACGCCAAGGAACGTCAGCACGACGTCGTGATCGTGGACACCGCCGGCCGCCTCGGCATCGACGAGGTGCTGATGCAGCAGGCCTCGGACATCCGGGCGGCGGTGAACCCGGACGAGGTCCTGTTCGTCATCGACGCGATGATCGGCCAGGACGCGGTGAACACCGCGAAGGCCTTCGCCGACGGCGTCGACTTCACCGGCGTCGTGCTCTCGAAGCTGGACGGCGATGCCCGCGGTGGCGCCGCGCTCTCGGTCGCCAAGGTGACCGGCCGGCCGATCATGTTCGCGTCCACGGGCGAGAAGCTGACCGACTTCGAGGTCTTCCACCCCGACCGCATGGCGAGCCGCATCCTCGACATGGGCGACGTCCTCACCCTGATCGAGCAGGCCGAGAAGGCGTTCGACGCCGGCGAGGCCGAGAAGATGGCGGCCAAGGTCGCCAGCGGTGAGGACTTCACGCTCGCGGACTTCCTGGTGCAGATGCAGCAGCTGAAGAACATGGGCTCGATGAAGAAGATGCTCGGCATGCTGCCGGGCATGGCCCAGATGCGCGACCAGCTGGACCAGTTCGACGAGCGTGAGGTGGGTCGCATCGAGGCGGTCATCCACTCGATGACGCCGGCCGAGCGGGACAACCCGAAGATCATCAACGGCTCGCGCCGCGCCAGGATCGCCAAGGGCTCCGGTACCACGACGACTGCCATCAACCAGCTCCTGGAGCGGTTCGACAACGCCCAGAAGATGATGCGGCAGATGTCCAAGGGCGGTGGCATGGGGCCCGGCGGGATGCCCGCGATGCCCGGTGGCCCCGGCATGGGTATGGGCAAGAAGTCCCGTGGCAAGACGGCACCGCCGAAGAAGGGCAAGAAGGGCAAGTCCGGGAACCCGGCCAAGCGCGCCCAGCAGGAGAAGGAGGCCATGCAGCGTGCGCTCGGCGGTGGTGCCGCCAGCACGCCGTCGGCACCTGCGGGCTCGTCCTTCGGCCTCGCCGCCAAGAAGGACGAGGCCCCCGACGCGAGCAACATCGAGCTGCCGCCGGGCCTGGAGAAGTTCTTGGGTCGGTGACGGCGGCCGGTGACGGCGGCCGGTGATGGTGGCCGGTGGTTCCGGCGGGTGGTTGTCGCGGTCCCCGCGGGTGCGGACGGCCGCTGGTCGTGCGGGGGCAGGGCGTGTCCACAGTGTGAATCGGGGAGAACGAAGGAGCCGGATGTCTGCGCTGGAAGGTCCGACCGCGGCGATCCGCGGACGCATCCTGCTGGGTGACGACCGCGAGGCCGAGGAGATCTGGGTCCGCGGGGGCCGAGTCAGCCTGACCCGCCCGTCGGCGCAGGGCACGAACATGCAGGTGCTGGAGGGCTGGGCCGTGCCGGGCCTGGTCGACGTGCACTGCCATATCGGGCTCGCCGCCGACGGTGCCGTGCCCGTGGACGAGGCCGAGAAGCAGGCGGTGGCCGACCGCGACGCCGGGGTGCTGCTGATCCGGGACGCCGGCTCGCCGCTCGACACCGCGTGGGTGCACGACCGCCCCGACCTGCCGCACCTGCTGCGGTCCGGGACGCATCTGGCCCGACCCAAGCGGTACCTGCGCAACTACGGGCTCGAGCTCGATTCCCCGGAGCTGCTCCCGGAGGCCGTCCGTACGCAGGCCCGCCGTGGCGACGGCTGGGTCAAGCTCGTGGGCGACTGGATCGACCGCACGCTGGGGGCCGACGGCGACCTGCGCCCGCTGTGGCCCGACGACCTGCTCGCAGAGGCGGTCGCGGTGGCGCACGCCGAGGCGGCGCGGGTCACGGTGCACGCGTTCGCGACCGAGACCATCGACGGGCTGCTGGCCGCCGGCGTCGACTGCATCGAGCACGGCACGGGCATGACGGCCGAGCACATGGCAGTGGCGGCGGAGCGCGGGGTCGCCGTCACCCCCACCCTGCTGCAGGTCGGGCAGTTCGAGAGCATCGCGGCGCAGGCCGACGGCAAGTACCCCGTGTACGCGGAACGGATGCGCGCCATGTACGCGAACCGGTACCAGCAGGTGCGGGACCTGCACGCGGCGGGCGTCCAGCTCCTGGTCGGCACGGACGCCGGCGGGACCATCTCGCACGGCCGGATCGCCGACGAGTGTGCCGAGCTCGTCGCCGCGGGCCTCCCGGCGGCGGAGGTCGTGGCGATGGCGTCCTGGCGGGCCCGCGACTACCTGGGCTTCGGGGCTGTCGTCGAGGGGTCCAGCGCCGACCTCGTGGTGTACCCGGCGGACCCGCGCGAGGACATCGAGGTGCTGCGCCACCCCACGGCGGTGGTGCTGCGCGGCACGGTCTACCCGACGGCCCGCTGACAACTCCGTTGGTCGAGCCGGTCTCTCCGTTGGTCGAGCCTGTCGAGACCGCCGCCGGATCTCGACCGGCTCGATCATCGTGCGGGTGTGACGCACACGCGGTTGGTGGGCACCCCCGCCGTCTGGCACACTATGCAGGTACTCGGCGTGCCCGGACCCCTCTCATCTGGTCAGGCCGTGTCTCGGTCCCGCCCACTGCTCCAACCCCACGTAGCGGTGCTCGGACCATCCCATCAGAACCAGGAGCGACCACTTCGTGGCTGTCAAGATTCGTCTCAAGCGCCTCGGCAAGATCCGGGCCCCGTACTACCGTGTCGTCATCGCCGACTCGCGCACCAAGCGCGACGGTCGCGTGATCGAGGAGATCGGCAAGTACCACCCGACCGAGGAGCCGTCGCTCATCGAGATCAAGTCGGAGCGCGCACAGTACTGGCTCGGCGTCGGCGCACAGCCGACCGAGCAGGTCGCCGCGCTGCTCAAGGTGACCGGTGACTGGCAGAAGTTCAAGGGCCTCCCGGGTGCCGAGGGCACCCTGCGGGTCAAGGGCGAGAAGGTCGATGCCGCCGCCGCGATCGAGGCCGTCAACGCCGATGCCGAGAAGGCCAAGGCCAAGGCTGCCGAGAAGGCTGCTGCTGCCAAGGCCGAGGCTCCGGCTGAGCCGGCCGAGGGCGACGAGGCCTGATGCTCTCGGAGGCCCTCGAGCACCTGGTGCGCGGCATCGTGGACAACCCGGAAGACGTTCGCGTCTCCGCGAAGACGCTGCGCCGTGGTGACCTGCTCGAGGTCCGCGTGCACCCCGACGATCTCGGCCGGGTCATCGGCCGGGGCGGTCGCACGGCGCGCGCGCTGCGCACCGTGATCGGTGCGCTTGCCGCTGAGGGTCCGGTGCGGGTCGACGTCGTGGACGTCGACCGGCGCTGAGAGCAGTGCGCTGCAGGGCTGCCCGCCCTGCGCGTCGACGAGGCCCGGTCCGAACGCGGACCGGGCCTTGCTCGTCCCCAGCCGGTGGCCGAGCTCGTCCCCGCGGTCGAGCCCGTCCCGGTGGTCGAGCCTGTCGAGACCCCAATCTTTCATTCTTCGAGGAGACACATGCAGCTGACCGTGGCTCGCGTCAGCAAGGCGCACGGGCTCAAGGGCGAGGTCGCCCTCGACCTGCGTACGGATGACCCGGAGACCAGGCTCGCGGTCGGCGAGCGGCTCGAGACCGTGCCGGCCGACGTCGGCCCGCTGACCGTGACGCACTCACGCGAGCACCAGGGCCGGTGGCTGGTCACGTTCGCCGAGATCAGCGGCCGGACCGCTGCCGAGAACCTGCGCGGGACCGAGCTCGTCGTCGAGGCGGACGTCTCCGATGAGGAGGACGCCTGGTACCCGCACGAGCTCGCGGGGCTGCGGGTCGAGCTCGCCGACGGCACGGTGGTGGGCACGGTCGTCTCCCTCGAGTACATGCCCGCCCACGAGGCGCTGCTGGTCGAGGAGGCCCTGCCCGACGGCGGGACGGCCCGCACGCTGGTCCCGTTCGTCCTGGCCATCGTGCCGGTGGTCGACATCGAGGGCGGTCGCGTGGTGCTGACCCCGCCCGGCGGGCTGCTGGCGCGCGACGCCGATGCCGCGATCGTCGACCGTGCTGATGATGTCGACGCGGTCGACCGTGCTGGTGACGTCGACGCCGTCGACCGTGCTGGCGACGTCGACGCCGTCGACCGGGAAGACGACTGACATGCGGGTCGACGTCATCTCGATCTTCCCGGACTATCTGGCGGCGCTCGACCTGTCCCTGGTTGGCAAGGCGCGGCAGCGCGGTCTGCTGGACCTGCGCGTGCACGACCTGCGCGACTGGACGACCGACCGGCACCGTACCGTCGACGACACCCCGTTCGGCGGGGGAGCAGGCATGGTCATGCGCCCCGACGTATGGGGCCTTGCGATCGACGAGGTGCTGGACGGCGGCGCGGCGGGCGCCCACCTGATCGTCCCGACGCCGTCGGGCGAGGTGTTCACCCAGCGGCACGCCGAGAGCCTGGCGTCGGCCGAGCAGCTCGTGTTCGCGTGCGGGCGGTACGAGGGCATCGACGCGCGGGTGGCCCAGCACTACCGGGACGCCGGCGTCACCGTGCACGAGCTGTCGATCGGTGACTACGTGCTCAACGGGGGAGAGGTCGCCTCGCTGGTCATGATCGAGGCCGTGGCGCGGCTGATCCCCGGGATGGTCGGCAACCCGGACTCGCTGGTTGAGGAGTCGCACGGGGCGGCGGGCCTGCTGGAGTACCCGGTGTACACGAAGCCGCCGTCGTGGGCGGACCTCGAGATCCCGGAGGTGCTCCTGTCAGGGCACCACGCGAAGATCGAGCGCTGGCGCAGGGACCGCGCGCTGGAGCGGACGGCGCGGCTGCGTCCGGACATGATCGCGGGGCTCTCCGTCGCGGCCCTGGACAAGCATGACCTGGCGCTCCTCGCGGAGCTCGGCTGGGTGCCGGACCCGCACGACGGCGGAAGGCTGGCGCGGGCCTGAGGCTGCGCACCTGACGTCACACCTGCTCGAAGCGCCGGTCTGCACATTCGTGTGGCAGAATTACCCGTTGGTGCGTCGCCGGTCAGGTCTCTGCCACAGGGGACGGCCGGGGCGGGCAACCGCCCCTGACCGGGTCAAGCCGCATCTTCCGTCATCACCCTTCCGGGACCGTGCCGGCCAGTAGGCCGAGCCATGGCCCACGATATTCGCGCCTGACCTGTGGCAGGCCCGGAGAGAACAATGCAGAAGCTCGACATGATCGACGCAGCCTCGCTGCGATCCGACATCCCGGAGTTCCGCGCCGGCGACACGGTCAAGGTCAACGTCAAGGTCGTCGAGGGCACCCGCTCCCGTGTCCAGGCGTTCCAGGGCGTCGTGATCTCCCGCCACGGCGGCGGGATCGGCGAGACGTTCGCCGTCCGCAAGGTCAGCTTCGGTGTGGGCGTGGAGCGCAAGTTCCCGCTGCACGCGCCGTCGATCGAGTCCATCGAGGTCGTCGCCCGCGGCGTCGTCCGCCGTGCGAAGCTCTACTACCTGCGTGAGCTGCGCGGCAAGAAGGCGAAGATTCGCGAGAAGCGCGAGAGCTGACGCGCCTGAGCGCTGCAGCCCGTAACGGACGCCGGCCGCCACCCTCACTTCGGGGATGGCGGCCGACGTCGTAACTGCCCGGGTCAGCAGGGAGATCCGCCGGGCGCGGGTGCGCCCGCGCGACCATTTCGCCGCGGACGCTTCGAGGTGACAGAGTTACCCTCGTGACGAGTTTCGACCGGGTGGCGCCGCCCACCCCTATCGATGGGACGCCCTTGAGCGCAGCAGATCCGTGGGAGAACAACGGGGCGCATCGCCGGGGTGGGGCCGCGCACGGTCGTGAGCCGCGGAAGCAGCAGTCGAGCTTCGTCGCGATGCTCAAGGAGATCGGGATCATCGTGGTCAGCGCGCTGATCCTGTCGTGGCTCATCAAGACCCTGCTGGTGCAGCCGTTCTACATCCCCAGCGCCTCCATGGAGGACACGCTGACCGAGGGCGACCGGGTGATGGCTTCGCGGCTCACGCCCGGCCCGTTCGACCTGAAGCACGGGGACATCGTCGTCTTCGTGGACCCGGGCGGCTGGCTGCCGCCGTACCCGACGCCGGACCGTGGGCCGCTCGGCAACGCGGCGACCTCCTTCCTGACCACTGTCGGTCTGCTGCCGCAGGACACCGGCGACCACCTCATCAAGCGCCTGATCGGGCTGCCCGGCGACGAGGTCGTGTGCTGCGACGCCGAGGGACGGGTGTCGGTGAACGGCACGCCCATCGACGAGACGTACATCAAGCCCGGTTCTGTCCCGAGCCAGGACCCGTTCGAGGTCACGGTGCCGGCGGACATGCTGTGGGTCATGGGCGACAACCGCCAGGACTCGCAGGACTCGCGCTACAACCGGGGCAAGCCGGGCGGTGGGTTCGTGCCCATCGACAACGTCGTCGGCACGGCGTTCGCCACCGTCTGGCCGCTGGACCGGCTGAACTGGCACAACCATCCGAGCGACGTCTTCGACGGCGTCCCGGACGCGCCTCCCGCGGAGAAGTAGGTGGTCCGCACGGTGCCCACGCTGCGGCAGGAGCGCGCGCTCCTGGCCTCGGGTGCCCGCCTCGTCGCGGGCATGGACGAGGTGGGGCGTGGGGCCCTCGCGGGTCCGGTCAGCGTTGGTGTGGTGGTGGTCGACGCCGCCACGCGTACCGGGCCGAAGGGCGTCGCCGACTCGAAGCTCCTGACGCCGGCCGCGCGCGAGGCCATCGCGCCTGCCGTGCGGAGCTGGGCGGTGGCCTGGGGCGTCGGGCACGCCGGACCGGCCGAGATCGACGAGATCGGCATCATCGCGGCGCTCCGGAAGGCCGGCCGTCGCGCGCTCGCGCAGGTGCGGCTGCTGTGCGGCGACGTCGACGTCGTCGTGCTGGACGGTAAGCACGACTGGCTCACCACCCCGTCGCTCGACCTGTTCGCGGCGGCGGACGCCCTCGACGACGGAGTCCCCGAGCCCGCGGTACGGACACTGATCAAGGCCGACATGACCTGTACCTCGGTGGCGGCCGCCAGCGTGCTGGCCAAGGTGGAGCGCGACGCGATCCTGGTCGAGCTGGCGCAGCGGCACCCGGAGTACGCGTGGGACCAGAACAAGGGCTACAGCGCCAGGGCCCACATGGACGCCCTCGGGCTGCACGGTCCGACGCCGCAGCACCGGAGATCCTGGAACCTGCCCGGAACCGCTGCGTCGGTGGGATGATGTCGTCGTGAGCGCCGAAGACCTCGAGAACTACGAGACGGAGATGGAGCTCGCGCTCTATCGCGAGTACCGCGATGTGGTGGGCCTGTTCGCCTATGTGGTGGAGACCGAACGCCGGTTCTACCTGGCCAACCAGGTGGACCTCCAGGTGCGGTCCGCCGCGGGAGAGGTGTACTTCGAGCTGCGGCTCGGCGATGCCTGGGTGTGGGACGTCTATCGCTCCGCGCGCTTCGTGAAGTCGGTGCGTGTCGTGACGTTCAAGGACGTGAACGTCGAGGAGCTCGCGAAGGCGGAGCTGTCCCTCTGAAGCCGCCGGCTGAAACTCGTCGCGGGCCGGTACGGACCCTCGTGACGGGATGCCAACGGTTCGACCACGACCTCGGGCCTGTGGATCGTCGATCTGTGCACAGGTGAGCCG
Source organism: Promicromonospora sp. NPDC023987 (assembly GCF_040639055.1). Taxonomy (NCBI): domain Bacteria; kingdom Bacillati; phylum Actinomycetota; class Actinomycetes; order Micrococcales; family Promicromonosporaceae; genus Promicromonospora; species Promicromonospora sp. NPDC023987. Next base: position 18,379 of record NZ_JBEZZF010000048.1, read on the forward strand.
CCGGCGCCGTCGGTCGGCGCTGCCGTGACCAAGGCTGGTCACGGAGGTGGACGCGATGGCGAAGAAAGACGGCGTGGGCCGGTACGGCGAGCGCGTGGCGCTGCGGCACGTCGAGGCACGCGGCTGGCAGGTGCTCGACACCAACTGGCGCGGCAAGGACGGGGAGCTCGACATCGTCGCGCTCGACGACGACGTGCTCGTGGTGATCGAGGTCAAGACCCGGTCGGGCCACGGGTTCGGGCATCCCGCTGAGGCGGTGACGCCCCGCAAGCTCGCCCGCATCAAACGGCTGACGGGGCAGTGGCTCACCGGGTTCCGGGAGCAGCTCGCGGCGGCGCGGCTGCTGGAGGAGGCGGGTTCGGGCAGCGCGGTGCCGGTGCTGCCCGACGTGCGCACCCGGTTCGGTGCCGTCCGGATCGACGTGGTGGCGGTGACCCTGCAGGCCAAGGGGCGCCCCGTCGTCGAGCACCTCGAGTCGGTGGCCTGATGGGGACGGCGACCACGCGGGCCGTCTCGCTCGTCGGCATGCAGGGGCACGTGGTGGAGGTGCAGGCGCACCTCGCGGCGTCGGTCCCTGGATTCACGCTGGTGGGTCTGCCGGACACCGCCCTGAGCGAGTCACGAGACCGGGTGCGCGCGGCGGTGACCAGCACGGGGTTGTCGTGGCCCGTCAAGAAGATCACGGTCAACCTGTCGCCCGCCTCGCTGCGCAAGCAGGGCAGCGCGTACGACCTGGCGATCGCCGTGGCGGTCCTGGCGGGCGCCGAAGGGCCGTCGTCGGCCGGGCTGCGCCGGACAGGGCTTGACCGAGTGGTCCACCTCGGCGAGCTCGGGCTCGACGGGCGTCTCCAGCCGGTGCGCGGGGTGCTGCCCGCCGTGGCGGCTGCCGTGGACGCGGGATATCCGGACGTCGTGGTCGCGGCAGGGGACCTCGACGAGGCTCGGCTGGTGCCGGGGGCTCGGGTCGTGGGTGCGGCCAGCCTGGCCGAGGTGGTCGCGCTGCACGGCGGGCCGCCCGAGCTGGTGCGGGACGTGGTGACCGTGCTGCCGACCCGTTCTGCGCTGTCCGCCCGGCTGCCCGGCGACCTGGCCGACGTCATGGGGCAGGAGCGTCCGCGCGCTGCCCTCGAGGTGGCGGCCGCCGGGGGGCACCACCTGCTGCTCGTCGGGCCGCCGGGAGCAGGCAAGACGATGCTGGCGTCGCGCCTTCCGGGGATCCTGCCGGACCTCACGGACAGGGAGGCCGTCGAGGTCACCGCCGTGCACTCCGTGGCGGGCACGTTCGACCCGGGCGGAGGCCTGATCCGTCGGCCCCCGTTCGAGGATCCGCACCACACGGCCACACAGGCTGCGGTGGTGGGTGGTGGCTCCGGCATCCCGCGTCCCGGGGCGGTGTCCCGGGCGCATCGCGGAGTTCTCTTTCTGGACGAAGCTCCCGAATTCGGTAGCAAGGTGCTGGAGACCCTGCGCCAGCCGCTGGAACAGGGCGAGCTCGTGATCCACCGGTCGGGCGGCGCGGCGCGCTACCCGGCCCGGTTCCAGCTGGTGCTGGCGGCGAACCCCTGCCCGTGCGGGCTGGCGGTGGGCAAGGGACTGGAGTGCAGCTGCTCACCCACGGTGCGACGCCGGTACTTCGCCCGGCTGTCCGGTCCGCTGCTGGACCGGGTGGACGTGCAGGTCGAGGTGCAGCCCGTCGACCGGGTCGAGCGGCTGGAGGGTACGTCGGAGACGACGTCGTCGGTGGCCGCCCGGGTGCTCGAGGCGCGGGAGGCCGCACGGGCGCGGCTGGCCGAGACACCCTGGTCGACCAATGCCGAGATGCCAGGCCGGTTCCTCCGCGACCTGCTCAGGCCGCACCCGGGCCTGCTCGGTCCCATCGAGCGAGCGATGACCGACGGCCGGCTCAGCCTGCGCGGCGTCGACCGGGTGCTGCGGATGGCCTGGACCATCGCCGACCTCGCGGGGCGCGGCGCGCCCTCGGTGTCCGACGTCGGGAACGCGCTGCTGCTGCGTACGGGAGGCGACCATGGGTGAAGCGCTCTTCGAGCTGCCCCGCACCGGACTTCGGTTCGACACCGGCGACCCCGTGCTGGCACGGGCCGCGTGGAGCAGGATCGCCGAGCCGGGCGATCCGGTGGCCGGAGCCCTGGTGGGCAACCTCGGGCCGGCCGGCGCGCTCGACTGGCTGGTCGACGCCGCCCGGGCCCCGGACCGGGCCGGCGCAGCGCTCCGGCGGCTCGGGGACGGAACGCTGGGTGCTGCGCCAGGACCCGGTGCGGGTGCGGCCCCCGGCCGGGCCGACGCCCCCGGGCACCTGCTCGGACCGGCCGTCGAGGGTCCGGCTGCTGAGGGTCCGGCCGCCGGGGCGCCGACCTCCGGGGCGCGGGCGGCCGGCCTGGTGGTGGCTGCCGTCCGGCGCTGGGCGCCCCGGCTCGAGCGGCTCGATCCCGCGGGCGAGCTCACGGTGCTCGGCCGGTACGGGGGCACCTTCCTCGCGCCGGACGACCCCCGCTGGCCGGCCGGTTTCGCCGGTCTGGGTGTCGGTGCGCCGCTGGCCCTCTGGGTACGTGGCGACCCCGACCTGGCGCGGCTCGGTGAGCGCTCGGTGTCGCTGGTCGGCTCCCGTGCCTGCACCGACTACGGCATCCGCGTGACGCGGGCCCTGGCGTGCGGCCTGGCCGACCGCGGGTTCACCGTGGTCTCCGGCGGTGCCAGCGGTATCGACGCGGAGGCCCACCGGGGCGCCCTGGTCTCCGGGGCTCGGACCGTGGCCTTCCTGGCGGGCGGCGTCGACCGGCTCTACCCCGCGAGCAACACCGACCTGCTGCGGCGGGCGATCGAGCAGGGCGCGGTGGTGAGCGAGGTCCCGCCGGGGTCGGTGCCGGGCAAGCAGCGCTTCCTCAAGCGCAACCGGCTGATCGCGGCGCTCACGTCGGGCACCGTGGTGGTCGAGGCGTCGGTCCGGTCCGGCGCGCTGTCCACGGCCAACCACGCGGTGAAGCTGCTCCGGCCGCTGGGTGTGGTCCCGGGGCCGGTCACGTCCATGGCCTCCGCCGGCTGCCACGAGCTGCTGCGGCGCGGCGCCGCCGTCTGCGTGACGGACGCGGCGGAGGCCGCCGAGCTGGTCGGGGACCTGGGCGAGAGCGCCCCCGAGCGCCGTGGCGAGACACGGCCCGGCGACGATCTCGACGCCGCGGGCAAGGCGGTCCTGGACGCGCTGCCGGTGCGCAAGGCAGCGCACGAGCGCTCGATCGCCCGTACGGCCGGGCTGGCGCTCGGCGATACGACGGGTGCGCTCGGGCTGCTGGAGCTCATGGGGCTGGCCGAGCAGAAGGACGGCGGCTGGCGCAGGCGGTGAGCGGGGCGGGGCCGGATGGGTTGGGGAGGTGATGAGCTGGGAGGGGCCGGAGGGCGGGCGGTGGCGGTGAGCGGGGACCGGCCCGAGGGCGGGGGCGCAGACGCGGGCGAGAGCGGCGGCGCGCCTTCTTCGTCGCGCGGCATGTGCGCTGCACACTGGCAAACGTGGACCTTACCGACCTGTCCGGCTTGCCGCGGCTGCCCGAGCAGCTGTCCGATGCCGTGTCGCGGTTCGCCCGGTACCTCGACGCGCAGCGTGGGCATTCCGCCCACACGCGGCGTGCCTACGTGGCGGACGTGACCGATCTGCTCCGGTACGCGATGCGGCACGGCACCACGCGGCTCGATGCCATCGACCTCGCCCTGCTCCGCGGATGGCTCGCGTCCCAGTCCGACCGAGGGCTCGCCCGCTCCACGCTCGCCCGCCGAGGCGCCTCGGCCCGCGCGTTCCTGCGCTGGGCGCACCGCTCGGAGCTTGTTCCGGTGGACCCCTCCGCCCGCCTGGCGAGCCCCAAGGTGCCGCGCACCCTGCCAACGGTGCTCGACGTGGACGCGGCCAGCCGTCTGCTCGACGGCGCACGGGCCGCAGCGGACGACGCCGACGAGGCAGCCCGCCCGGTCGCCCTGCGCTCGTGGGTCGCCGCCGAGCTCCTGTACGGCGCGGGGATCCGCGTGGGCGAGCTGGTGTCCGTCGACGTCGGGCACGTGGACTCCCGGGACCGGCTCGTGCGCGTGCTCGGCAAGGGGGGCAAGGAGCGGGTGGTGCCGTTCGGCATCCCTGCGGCGCGCGCGGTAGAAGCCTGGCTCACCGACGGCCGGCCCGCGCTGGCGACGGCCGCGACCGGCGACGCCCTGCTGGTGGGGGAGCGCGGCGGGCGCTGGGGCCAGCGCCAGGTGCGCGAGGCGGTGCACCGGCTCGCAGCCAAGGCCGGCGTCGACGACGTCGCGCCGCACGCGCTCCGGCACTCCGCCGCCACCCACCTGCTGCAGGGCGGCTCGGACCTGCGCGCCGTGCAAGAGGTGCTGGGCCACGCGAACCTCGCGACCACGCAGCGCTACACCCATGTGGATGCCGAGCGGTTGCGCAGCGTCTACGCCCAGGCGTTCCCCCGCGCCTGAGGGGGACCGGCCCACGGGACGGGCTACGGCCGCCGAGCCGCAAGCTGAGCGTCTTTGCGGCGGCCGCCTCGCCCCGCCTCCCCTTCGAGGTCAAGGTTGATTCGCTTTGAGACCGTCCAAAGCGAATCAACGTTGACCTCGAAAGGAACAGCCGCGGGCCGCGGGGGAGCCGCCGCCCGGTCCGCCGACGATGCTGGTCGCTCGGCGTCAGGGGTCCGGGAGGAGCACGATCGGCGGGCGGTACAGCAAGGACAACGGATCGATGTAGCGCTCGCCCCGCCGCACACCCCAGTGCAGGCAGGACCGGGGTGCGCAGTGGCTCGACGTCGGGCCGCCTCCCGCGTCTCCGTCCTCCACTGCGCCGATCCGCTCGCCGGCCATGACCGCGGTCCCTACCGCGACCGAGGCGGTGACCGGCTCAAGGCTGCTGCGCAGCCCGTCCGGGTGGGTGACGACCATGACCCCGCGCCGCGCCACCTGCCCGGCGAACGTCACCACCCCGGGGCCGGGGGAAAGGACGCTCGAACCGTGCGGGGCGGTCAGGTCGACGCCGCGGTGACCGGCTCCCCACCTCTCCGCTGGTGGGTCGAACCCGCGCTCCACGCCGGACGGCGGGTCCACTCCCGCGACGGGCGGTACGTACCCGGTGGGCCCGCCAGCGCCGACGCCCGCGCCGACGCCCGCGCCGACGCCCGCGCCCGCGCCCACCCGGAGGGCGATGTCCGGCCCCGAGCGCAGCGCGGCGGCGGGCGCCGTCGCGATGAGGGCGAGGAGCGCGATGGTGAGCAGCACGGTCAGCACGGTTGTCGGGAACCGGCCGATGGCCCGGTGGGGAGCGAGGGCGGAGAGACGCGTCATGCCGTGAGCATCACCCGGCGCGGCACGCCCTGGACGGTGTCGGACGGCCGCCTGTGCACAGCGTGGCGCACGTGCCCCCTGTGGTCGCGCTCGCCGCCCGCCACCGCCGTGACGAGGGTCGCCACGAGGCCCCGATGACTTCCCGGACCCCGCCCGGACAGGTCCGTCGACGGCAGCGCACGACGTCACATTCGCGGTGCGGCGGCAAGGTCCTCGTTGCAAGGGCTGGTCGGGTAGACTTCCACCCGCGACCGGCATGAACTCCCGTCGGGCGGATCGGCAGCTTTCGCTGACAGTCTGCCCAGCAGGGAGCGCACCCGATCGACAACGCGCGTCACAGCAAGTCGCGTCCGGCAGCGGTCCGGCCCGTCAGGGTCGGCGTCGGGCACGGCGTGGCGCCAGGGGCACCGAAGTATCCATGGTGCCGATTCAACCCAACCGCGGCCCGGGCTGTCAGCCCTGGTCCGCCTGAAATGTGTGCGGAGGACCCGAGTCGATCTCGGTCCGCACCGAAAGGACGTGTCATGGCCGTCGTGTCCATGCGCCAGCTCCTCGAGAGCGGTGTCCACTTCGGACACCAGACCCGCCGTTGGAACCCGAAGATGAAGCGCTTCATCTTCACGGAGCGCAACGGCATCTACATCGTCGACCTGCAGCAGTCGCTGCACTTCATCGACAGCGCCTACGACTTCGTCAAGGAGACGGTCGCCCACGGTGGCTCGATCCTCTTCGTCGGCACCAAGAAGCAGGCCCAGGAGCCCGTGGCCGAGCAGGCCGCCCGCGTCGGGATGCCCTACGTGAACCACCGCTGGCTCGGTGGCATGCTCACGAACTTCACCACCGTGCACAAGCGCCTTCAGCGGATGAAGGAGCTCGAGGAGATCGACTTCGACGACGTGGCGGCCTCGGGCCTCACGAAGAAGGAGCTCCTGGTCCTGCGTCGCGAGAAGGACAAGCTCGCGCGCACGCTCGGCGGTATCCGTGACATGGCCAAGGTTCCCTCGGCCGTGTGGATCGTCGACACGAACAAGGAGCACCTCGCGGTGGACGAGGCCCGCAAGCTGGGCATCCCCGTCGTCGCGATCCTCGACACCAACTGCGACCCCGACATGGTCGACTACGCGATCCCGGGCAACGACGACGCGATCCGCTCCGTCACGCTGCTCACCCGCGTGATCGCGGACGCCGCCGCCGAGGGCCTCATGCAGCGCCACTCGGGTGGCAGCAAGACCGGTGCCGAGGCCGAGGCCGCCGCCGAGCCGCTGGCCGAGTGGGAGCGCGAGCTCCTGGCCGGCACCGAGGGCACCGTCGAGACCCCGGCCGCGACCGACGAGGGCACCGTTGCCGCGGCGTCCGCCGAGGCCGCTGAGGCCGCCACCCCGGCTGCTCCCGCCGAGGTCGTCGAAGCCGCTGAGGCAGTCGAGGCCGCTCCGGCCGCGGCCCCCGAGGTCACCGCGCCCGTCGAGGACGCTCCGGCCGCCGCCCCCGAGGCCACCGAGGCTGTCGCCGAGGTCGCTCCGGAGACCGCCGACGTCGCCCAGGAGACCGCTGAGGTCGCCCCGGAGCCCGCTGAGGTCGCCCCGGAGCCCGCTGAGGCTGTCGAGACCGAGAAGTGACGTGCTGCGCTGACCTGGCCCGATTCGTCCGGGCCGGGTCAGCGCACCGCTCCTCGGGTCGCTAGACCTCCCACGAACAACACGACTGCACGGAGGACCAGAACAATGGCGAACTACACCGCCGCTGACATCAAGGCGCTGCGTGAGCGGACCGGCGCAGGCATGCTCGACGTCAAGAAGGCCCTGGACGAGGCCGACGGCAACGCCGAGAAGGCCATCGAGATCATCCGCACCAAGGGCCTGGCCCGCGCCGCCAAGCGTGAGGGCAACACCGCGTCCGAGGGCCTCGTCGCCGTCAAGGTCGAGGACACCGCGGCCGGCCAGGTGGCCACCATGATCGAGCTGAACGCCGAGACGGACTTCGTCGTCAAGAACGAGAAGTTCATCGCGCTCGCCGAGGCCGTGCTCGACGCCACCGCTGCCGCCGGCGCCTCCGACGAGGTCGCCGCCGCGGCCGCGCCGGCTGCCGAGGGCACCGTCGCCGACCTGATCGCCGGCCAGGGCGCGACCATGGGCGAGAAGGTCGTCCTGCGCCGCGTCGCGCGTGTCGAGGGCCCCAAGGTTACGACCTACCTGCACAAGACGGCCAAGGACCTGCCGCCGTCGATCGGCGTGCTCGTCGTCACCGACGAGGCCGGCGCCTCCGTCGCCAAGGACATCGCACAGCACGTCGCCGCGATGGCCCCGAAGTACCTCACGCGTGAGGACGTCCCGGCGGACGTCGTCGAGAAGGAGCGTGCGATCGCTCTGGAGACCTCGAAGAACGAGGGCAAGCCGGAGGCCGCGCTGCCCAAGATCGTCGAGGGCCGCCTGAACGGTTTCTTCAAGGAGGTCGTGCTCATCGACCAGCCGCTGGCCAAGGACCCGAAGACCACGGTCGGCAAGCACGTCGCCGCCGCGAACGGCTCCCTGACCGCGTTCGTGCGTTTCCGCGTCGGTTCCTGACGCAGCTTGGTCGGCCCGGTCCGCGCTTCGGCGCGGGCCGGGCCGACGCATACGCGGGCCGGCCCTTCCACAGGCCGGTTCGCACGCCGAGCTCCTCAGGAGCGCGGTGCGACTTCGATGCTCTTGGTGCGGTGTAGTGCCGGTTCGGGCTCCACTTCGCACCAGGAGTCTCGAGGTCGGTCCGGACGCTTCTGCCCCGCGCGGAGGTGTGTTGCCCGCGAGTCGGGCAGTATTCCGGAAGGGCCAGTGTCCCGGCAGTGACGACCGAAGGGTGACGGACCAGTGAGCGACGAGGCGACCCAGGACTTCGCGGTGGATGTGGAGGGCAGGCCCGCCCGGCGTGTGCTCCTGAAGCTGTCGGGCGAGGCGTTCGGCGGCGGCAGCGTAGGGCTCGACGCCGACGTGGTCCGGCGTATCGCGAAGGAGATCGGCGTGGCCGTGCGCGACGGCGTGCAGGTCGCCATCGTCGTCGGCGGCGGGAACTTCTTCCGTGGCGCCGAGCTGAGCGTGGCAGGCATGGACCGCGCCCGCGCCGACTACATGGGCATGCTGGGCACGGTCATGAACTGCCTGGCGCTCCAGGACTTCCTGGAGCAGGCCGGCGTCAAGACGCGCGTGCAGACCGCCATCACCATGGGTCAGGTCGCCGAGCCCTACATCCCGCTGCGCGCGATCCGGCACATGGAGAAGGGCCGCGTGGTCATCTTCGGTGCGGGCGCCGGCATGCCGTACTTCTCCACCGACACCGTCGCAGTGCAGCGCGCCCTGGAGACGGGCTGCGAGCAGGTGGTCATGGGCAAGAACGGGGTCGACGGCGTGTACGACTCCGACCCGCGCCGTAACCCCGACGCGAAGAAGCTCGACCACCTCACGTACACCGACGCCCTCGTCAACCGGCTCGGCGTCATGGACGACACGGCGCTGGCCATGTGCCGCGACAACAACGTCCAGATGCGGGTGTTCGGCATGGAGGGCGAGGGCAACGTCACCCGTGCGCTGGCCGGCGAGCCCATCGGCACGCTGATCACGTCACGCTGAGTCACCCGCGCGACCCGGCGACGCCCGGGAAGCGCGCGATCCTTTCGGTAGCCGGGCAAAGTGTCCGTAGAGTGGCCCCGGCACCACCCGTAGACGAATGACAGGAGCAGTGGTGATCGACGAGACCCTCCTCGAGGCCGAGGAAAAGATGGAGAAGGCGATCGAGGTCGCCAAGGAGGACTTCGCGGGTATCCGCACCGGTCGCGCCAACGCGGGGATGTTCAGCAAGATCGTCGTCGACTACTACGGCGCGCCGACGCCGCTGCAGCAGCTGGCGTCGTTCAACATCCCGGACGCGCGCACCGTCCTGGTCGCGCCGTTCGACAAGAGCTCGGTGCCCGCCGTCGAGAAGGCGCTGCGCGACTCCGACCTGGGCGTGAACCCGGCGACGGACGGCAACGCCATCCGCATCGTGCTGCCCTCCCTGACGGAGGAGCGTCGCCGCGACTACGTGAAGCTGGCCAAGGCGAAGGCCGAGGAGTCGCGCGTCTCGGTGCGCAACATCCGGCGCAAGGCCAAGGAGACGCTGGACCGCATCGTCAAGGACGGCGAGGCCGGCGAGGACGAGGTCACGCGCGCGGAGAAGGAGCTGGACAAGCTCACCAAGAGCCACGTCGACATCATCGACCAGCTGCTCTCCAGCAAGGAGAGCGAGCTGCTCGAGGTCTGATGTCCGCACCGCCTCGAGAAAGAACAGAGCGAGACAATGCGCACATCGCTGTGAGCCCCGAGCCAGAGCCCGAGCCCGCGCCTGCCCTGAAGCAGTCGCGCGCCGGCCGTAACCTGCCGGCGGCGATCCTGGTCGGCGTCGGCCTGCTCGGCGTCGTCGGTGCGTCCCTGTACTGGCGGCCCGAGCCGTTCGTGCTCTTCGTGGTCCTCCTGATGTGGGCAGGACTGTGGGAGCTGCGTCAGGCGTTCGCGCGCCGGGAGCTGCGCCTGCCGATGGTGCCCCTGTTCGTGGGGGCCGCCGGCATGATCGTCTCGGCGTACCGGGGCGGTGCCGAGGCGCTGTTCGTCGCCTTCGTGCTGACGGTGGCCGCGACGGTGGTCTGGCGGGCGCTCGACGGCTCCGGCCTCAGCGCCGTCCGGGACTCCGCGGCCTCCGTCTTCGCCGCCGCCTACCTGCCGTTCCTCGCGGGCTTCGTCGTCCTCATGCTGGCGCAGCCCGACGGCGAGATCCGCGTCGTGCTGTTCATCCTCCTGGCGGTCGCCAACGACACGGGCGGCTACATCGCCGGGGTCATGCTCGGCCGGCATCCGCTGGCGCCGACCGTGAGCCCCAAGAAGTCGTGGGAGGGCTTGGCCGGCTCGATAGTGCTGGCCACGGCGGTAGGTGTGCTCGGAGCGGTGTACGGGCTGGGCGAGAGCCCGGTCCTCGGCATCGCGCTCGGCGTCATGACCGCCGTCACCGCAACTGTGGGCGATCTCGCTGAATCGCTGCTCAAGCGTGACCTAGAATTGAAGGACATGGGCTCATTGCTCCCGGGGCACGGGGGCGTGCTGGATCGCCTCGATTCGATGATTATCACAGCGCCCTTCGTCTATCTCGTGCTCTCGGTGGTTGCCTGATGAAAACTTCTCTTGCCCAGCCCGTCGTCCGGCCCTCGGACGAGACCCCCGCCATCCCGTTGCAGATGGCACCGAAGCGCCGCGGCAAGCCGCCGAAGCACTTCGCCGACCTGACTCCCGAGGAGCGGGTGGCCTCCGTCGTCGAGGCGGGAGAGCCCGCGTTCCGGGCCAAGCAGCTCGCCACGCACTACTTCACGCACTACACGAGCGACCCGGCCAGGATGACCGACCTCCCGGCGAAGTCCCGGGACGAGCTCGCCACCACGATGTTCCCCGAGCTGATGCGGCCGACCCGCAAGCTCGAGGCCGACGGCGGCACCACGGTCAAGACGCTGTGGCACCTGTTCGACGAGGCCAAGGTCGAGTCGGTCCTCATGCGCTACCCGCAGCGCACCACGCTGTGCGTCTCCAGCCAGGCGGGCTGCGGCATGGCGTGCCCGTTCTGCGCCACGGGTCAGCTCGGCCTGACCCGCAACCTCTCGACGGCGGAGATCCTCGAGCAGGTCCGCGCGGCGTTCCGGTCGCTGGCGGACGGCGAGATCCCGGGCGGCGTCACCCGCCTGAACAACCTCGTGTTCATGGGCATGGGCGAGCCGCTGGCCAACTACAAGGCAGTGATCGAGACGGTGCGGGCCCTGGTGGCGCCGCAGCCGGAGGGCTTCGGCATGTCGGCCCGCAACATCACCGTCTCCACTGTGGGTCTCGTCCCGGCCATGCAGAAGCTCATCAAGGAGGGCATCCCGGTGACGCTCGCGCTGTCGCTGCACGCGCCCGACGACGACCTGCGCTCCGAGCTGGTGCCGATCAACACGCGCTGGAGCGTGGACGAGACGCTCGACACCGCGCGGAACTACTTCGAGGTGACCGGGCGCCGCGTGTCCATCGAGTACGCGCTGATCAAGGACATGAACGACCACGCGTGGCGTGCGGACCTGCTCGGCGAGAAGCTCAACGCGCGCGGACGCGGCTGGGTGCACGTGAACCCGATCCCGCTCAACCCCACACCGGGTTCGATCTGGACGGCAAGCGACCGGGATGTCGAGGACGAGTTTGTGGCACGATTGCGCGGTCACGGGATCCCGACCACGATCCGTGATACCCGCGGGAGCGATATCGACGGGGCCTGCGGGCAGCTTGCGGCTGAGGAGGACGACGAGTGAGTGGGATGTTCAACAGCGTTCCCGCGATGCGCACCGGGTACGACAAGGACGAGGTCGACGAGTTCTTCGAGCACGCCAGGCAGGCGTACGAGGGACGGACCATGGACCGGCTGACCAGTGCCGACATCCAGGCGTCCACGTTCGACCTGACCCGTGGTGGGTACAACACCCACGAGGTCGACGCGGCGCTCGACCGGCTGGAGGCCGCGTTCATCGCCCGGCAGCGCGCCGAGTACGCGGCGGCGCACGGCCAGCAGGCCTGGATGAACGCGCTCGCCGAGCGCGCGCGTTCCCTGTACGGGCGCCTCGGGCGGCCCGACGGCGAGAAGTTCGCGCCGGCTGACCGGGGTTCGCAGGGTTACGACAAGGACGACGTCGACGACCTGTGTGACCGGCTCATCGGGTACTTCGACCGGCAGGAGCCGCTGACGGCGGGCGACATCCGGTCGGCCACGTTCGGTCGGGCACGCGGTGCGGACGCCTACGACGAGGCCTCGGTGGACGCGTTCCTGAGCCGTGCGGTGGAGGTCCTGCTCGGGGTGGAGTGATCCCTCCGGTCCCGAGAAGCCCGCGGTCGCGGTCTGCCTGCCTACAGGTCAGACGGCGACCGCGGGCTTGTCTGCCTCCCGGAGCAGCACCTCGTTCTGGGTCGCCCTCAGGAACGCGCGGATCGAGTCCCGGCTCCTGGTCAGGCAGTCGATGCGCGCCTGGACGCCGACGAGCTCCGTGGCGAGCTGTTCGGCCACCTCGCGCGGGCAGGTCGGCTCGTCACGCGCGGCAGCGAGCTCGGCGTCGAGCAGCACCTTGACCAGCCGCGTCGGGATACCGGCCTGGACCAGGCCCGCCACGCGGGATACGCGCTCCACGTGGGCCTCGGCGTAGGTGCGGTAGCCGTTGGGCGCGCGGTCCGCCTCAAGCAGGTCCTGCTGCTCGTAGTACCGGATCAGCCGCGTCGTCACGCCGGTCCGCGCGGCGAGCTCACCGATCTTCATGGTTGCCTCCGGGTAGCGCTTGACATTGACACCAGTGTCAAACTTTAGCGTTGCCGACATGGAGAGAACAGGTATTACCCCCGCCCAGCCGGTCGCGGCGGACCCGCCCCCGAGCGCTCGTCCGTCGTCGCCCGCCGACGTCCTGCCCTGGCGCTCCCTCCTCGTGCTGGGCGGCGGGACGCTCCTCATGGTCACCGCGGAGATGCTGCCGACCGCCGTCCTCGAACAGATGAGCACCGGCCTGGGCGTCGCCGAGTCGAGCACCGGACTGCTGGTCTCCGTGTGGGCAGCGGTCGTGGTGGTCCTGAGCTTCCCGCTGGTCCGGCTGACGCGCGGACGGGACCGACGTGCCGTGATCGCCGGCGGGCTGGCCGTCCTCGCCGCCTCGTCGGCCCTGACTGCTCTCGCCCCGACGTTCCAGCTGGCGGTCGGCGCGCGGATCCTCGGCGCCGCCGCCGTCGGGCTGCTGTGGGCCACCACCAACGCGCACGTCGCCGACCTGGTCCCCGACCGCCTGCTGGGGCGTGCCGTCGCCGTCGTGCTCGGCGGGGCCACCCTTGGGATGGTCGTGGGTACGCCGCTGGCCCGGCTCGTCGCCGACGCCGCCGGCTGGCGGGCCGCCTTCTGGGCCCTCGCGGTGCTCGGCCTGCTGGGTGCGGTGGCGGTCCGGCTGGTGGTGGCCCGTGCGACCCCGCCGGACCGGCCGGGCGCCGCGCCCGGTGGCGGAGACCTGGCCGGTGCGCCACGACGGGGCAGGGGGCCGTTGCTGGTGGTGACGGCGCTCGTCGCCCTGGTGCTGGTGGGCCACTACGGCGCGTACACGTACATCACTCGCCTGACGGAGGCACCTGCCGAAGCCCTCCCGGGCGGGATGAGCACCCTGCTGCTCGTCTTCGGGCTCGCCTCGGCGGCGGGGGTAGTTCTGGCGGGCCGGCTCGGCGACCGCAGCGGGCCGGCACTCGTCGTGAGCGTGGCCGCTACCGCGCTCACCGTGCTGGGCCTCGGTGCGGTGGGCGGGCACCCGGCGGTCGGGATCGCCGTGGTCGTGGCGTGGGGGGTCGTGTCCGGCGGAATGCCGCCCTTCGCCCAGACGCTGATCCTGCGGCTGGCGGGTCCGGAGCGGCGCTCGTTCGCAGGAGCGCTGATCCCGGTGCTGTTCAACGGCGGTATCGCCGTCGGGGCGGCGCTGGCGTCGCTGGTCGTGGCGCGCTCCGGTGTGACGGCCCTGCCGCCGCTGGCGGCCGCAGTGGTCGGCGCCGCTGCGGTGGGCCTGGCCCTGTCCCTGCGTCGCCGGGCGTGATGAGAACGGGGTTGTGTTCCCGGGAACGCGCGTGGGAGTCACAACCCCGTTCTCGTCGCGGCGGCGACGTCAGCAGGCAGGGGCCACCGGGCCGGACGAGCCCGTGTGGACGTACGCGTCCGAGACCCAGTTGCCCCGGCCGATCCGGTTCCACACATTGGTGGTGCCGACGGTGCCGGTGATCGTGGTGCCGCGTGCTGTGCACTCGATGACCACGTTCGCGTGGTTGCCCGCCTGTCCGACGGCGGCGCGGCCGGTGCTCGGGCCCGAACGCACGGTCAGCGGCCGGCCGTCGGTGCGGACGATGCCCTTGCGCCCGGAGCCGGTCCAGAGGTAGGTCACGGTGGTCCAGGCATTGTCGGTCAGCCCGACGCCCTCCCAGAACGTGCCGTCGCCGAGGTCGATCCCCGCCGGGTTGGCCACCCGCCGGCCGAACCCGTCGCGCCCTCCGTTGTAGCCGTCCTGGTAGGCGGACTGCGCCTGCGGGCGGCCCTGCGGCAGGTCGGCCCAGGACTGACGGGTCTCGGCCCCGTTCCAGTAGTCGTCGGTGGTGTTCCACGGTCCGACGTCCCAGACCGGGGCGTACGCGCAGCGACCGGTGCTCTCGGCGCAGACCCGCACCGAGTAGCTGCCGGAGTCCTTCGCCGACAGCCCGCGCCGCGACGGCAGCGCGACGAAGTGGTCGCGCTTCTTGATGACGTGCCCGTTCGCGGTGGTCCCGCCCACCAGGCCCTCGCGCGTGGCGAAGACGCGGTACGAGTCCGCGCCGGACGTCGGTGCGGCCTCCGTCTCCGCTTCCTGCAGCGACTGCGACCGGCGCGGGCCGGGCGTGAGCGTCACCGTCCGCACGGCCGGGCTCACGCCGGCCTCGCCGACCAGCGTGACGCGGGCCTGGACCGTCTCGGACGGCACCGGCAGCGGTGACCCGGCCGGGACCCACTCGGTCCAGGAGTCGGGTCCCTGACCGGTGAGCCGACCGCGGACGTCCACCAGCACGGAGGTGCCCTCCGGTGCGGTGGCGTCGACGTCGGCCGCGACGTCGCCCGCGGGGGACGCGAGGGTCGTCGGCTCGGCGACGAGCTGGCCCGACACCTCCTGAGGCACCCCGGGCCCGGGCCCGGACCCGGACCCGGACCCGGACCCGGTCCCCGAGCGGTCAGCGGACGCAGAGGCCGAAGCACCGGCCCCGGACGGCTCGAGGTGCAGCGCGCCGGCCTGGTACCGCACCCCGGCGTCGTCGCCGTCGAGGGTGGCGAGATCGACGGACCAGGCCTGCGCGGCAGCTCCGGGGCTGGTCGCTGCTCCCGCGACGGCACCGGCTCCTGAGGCGAGAGCGAGCGCGCAGGCGGTGGCGGCGGCCACGGCGGTGAGGCGCGCGGCACGGCGACGCGTCGTGCGTACCTGGATCAGCATGGGGTGAATCTATGCGTTCGGATATTCCCCCGCGCGGTGAAGAGGTGAGATCTCGGTGCCCGGGCAACCGGTGCGGCTCCGGACGGTGCCCCGCGTGGTGCATGATCGGGGGAGCACCCAGAGCAGCACTTCCGAGCAAGGAGTACCACGTGTCCGAGTTCCTGGCCGACAAGCCCGGCAAGCACGACCTCGACGGCGACGGCGTCACGGACGTCGAGACGGCAGACACCGACGGTGACGGCGTGGTGGACGCCCAGTTCGAGGACTACGACGCCGACGGGGTACCCGACGTCGAGCTGCACGACACCGATGGTGACGGGCGGCCCGACGTCGTCGTGGAGACCGCCGGCGGAACGCGGACGATCTCCGTGGACACCGATGGCGACGGCGAGGACGACGCCGTGGACTCCTTCCGCGCCTGATCCGGTCCGGCCAGCGGTTCAGACCCCTGGCTGGACCTGTGCCGGCGCCTGTGCCGGCCGACCGTAGGTCAGCCGGCGCAGCGCCACCTCTGCCGGGCCGCGCCGGCCCGTGCGCTCCTGCCACACGGCGAACGCGACGGTGAGCCCCCAGACGCCCAGGGCGTAGAGCAGCATGGTCCACGAGGTCAGGTGCTGGCCGAGCCCGAGACCCCACGCGGCCAGGACCGGCGCGCACAGCACGGACTGCAGCAGGTACGAGGTCAGGGAGCGCTTGCCGACCGCCTGGACGGCACCGGCGAACGGACCGTCCGTGGTGAACAGGTCGTTCGACGGCTTGCCGCTGCGGCGCAGCGCGATCCGGTGGCCGATGAGGCCGAACAGCGCCACGTAGCCCAGGCCGCCGAAGAAGCCCGTCAGGATCTGCACGGGGAGGAACACCCAGCCCGCGTGGTCGGGCACGGTGATGGCGCCGACATGGTCGAGCGCGGACGGCAGCGGGCCGAGCCAGCCGACGGCGATACCGACGACGGCCACGCGGCGCAGCAGCGGCAGGTGCTCGCCCGGGTTCTCCAGGATGCGGCGCCGCCCCGCCCAGAACGCGAGCAGCAGCATCATCGGCACCACGAGCATGAGCACGCCCTGGCCGATCGACCCGAGCGTCCACCAGCCCAGGCGGTCGCCGATCGAGGCGAGGTACGACGTCGCGGCCACCGAGTCGGTCGTCGGGCCGAAGTCGGCGACGATCGACCGCGCGACGGGGTCGTCCGCCGGGATCTGCGCGGTGAACCAGGCGCCGACCACGGCGAACACCGTGCCGATCGTCAGCAGGCCGCCGAACACCCACGTCCACACGATGAGCGTGACGTCCTTGGCCTGGAAGAAGAGCCACACCATGAGCAGGCCCGCGATGCCGTAGGCGCCGAGCACGTCGCCCATCCAGAGCAGCGCCGCGTGCACGAACCCGAACGCGAGCAGGAGCCAGTTGCGCCGCTGCAGCAGCCTGCGGGCGGCGTCCTCGAGGGTCCCCGAGGACACCTGGCGGTTGTAGAGCTGCATCATCCCGTAGCCGAACAGGAACGCGAACATGGGATAGGTCCGCAGGTCCACGAGCACGATGACGAGGAAGTCGGTGACCCTGTCGAGGGCGGACCCGTCGGCCGGGTGCGACGCCCAGGGGTTCAGCTCGAGACCCCAGAGGTAATAGGGCGTGTTCGCGACGGCGATCAGCAGGAGCATGAAGCCGCGCGCGAGGTCGGGCGCGGGCGAACGCTCGGAGGCCTGGACGGGGCCCCGGGCGAGAACTGTGGTGGGCATGGGTCCATCCCAACAGGTCGCGGCCCCGGCCGCGACAAAACTTCGGACCCGGGATCAGGCGGCCTGCTCGGCCAGCCGGGCGCGCTCCTCCTCGACGATGCGCCGCGCGAGCTCGGCGTCGGCGACGTCGGTGGCGCCGGGCGCAACGGCCACGGTGGACCGGCCGGCGTACTCGGCGAACAGCTCCGCCTTGGTGCCCAGGATCTCCAGGAGCCGCTCGTCCACGCTGTCCTCGACGAGCAGCCGGTGCACCTGCACGGTGCGGACCTGGCCCATCCGGTGCGCCCGCGCGATGGCCTGCGCCTCGACGGTCGGCTTGACCTGCGGCTCGCACAGGATCACCACGGAAGCGGCCTGGATGTTCAGCCCGACGCCGCCGGCCTCGATCTGGCTGACCAGCACCTTCGGCTCGGGCGCCCGCGTGAACTCGTCGACCAGCTCCTGCCGCCGTCGGGCGGGCACCGAACCGGTGATGGGCCCGATCGCGAGGGGGCCCAGCTCGGCCAGGACCGCCTCGATCACGTCGCGGAAGAACGAGAAGACGACCACCTTGCGGTTGTTGTCCATCGCCTCGGCGACGATCTCGCGCAGCCGCACCAGCTTCGCCGTCGGCTCCGGGGCCTCGACGAACGCGGCTCGGCGCATGTCCGCGAACGACCGCTTCAGCACCGCCCGCCGGTAAGCGGCGCCGTCGTGCTTGCCGAACCGCTCCCACTCGTCCACCTGGACCAGCTCGGGCAGCTCGGTGAGCACGTCCTCCTGGTTGCGCCGCAGGTACACGGAGGCCACCGACCGGCGGAACGCCGCGGCGCCCGCCAGGCCCGCCGCGGGGTCGATCGAGGCGGCGACGTCGGGCTTGAGGTAGTGCACGAGGTTGCGGAACTCGTCCACGGTGTTCTCCATGGGCGTGCCCGACATGAACAGCACCCGCTCGGCCGCGCGGGCCCAGTCGGCGGTCCGCTCCGAACGCTGCGCCCGCGGGTTCTTCACGTAGTGCGCCTCGTCGACCACGAGCAGGGCCGGCCGGGGCAACCCCTCGGCGCGCAGGTGCCCGAGCTGCGGGAACGTGACGATGCCGACGCCGCCGTCGGCCACCCAGGTGCGGATGCCGGCGTCGCGGTCGTCGCCGTGCAGCACCCGGGGGTGCAGCCGGGAGTGCGCGGCCACCTCCCTGGCCCAGTTGGCGGCGACGCTCGCGGGGCAGACGACCAGGAAGTGCCGCCGGCCGCGGGCGGCGAGGTGCGCCATCGCCGCGATGGCCTGGACGGTCTTGCCGAGCCCCATCTCGTCGCCGAGGATCGTGCGCCGCTGCACCAGCGCGTACCGGGCGCCGAACGCCTGGTACCCGCGCAGCGAGACCGTCAGGAGCGAGGTGTCCAGGTCCTGGGCAGAGACCTGGTCCACCACCTCCTCCGGTAGGTAGCCCTCGGCCGCCTCCACGTCGACACCGAGGTCGACGAGCTCGCCCAGCGCGGTGTAGTAGGCCGCGGCACGGGCCTCGTAGTCGCGCCAGACGTCCGCGTCCGACGTGCTGGTCAGCGTGTGGTCCAGACGCCGCAGGGCATCGGTGACCCCCGAGGCGTCGAGGCCGGCCACGGTCTCGCGCAGCCCGGTCAGTGCCGTGTCCGCCGCCGCGGTGCGCTCGCGGCCGGCGAAGAGACGTCTGACCAGCGTGGTGCGGAGAGCTCCCACCTCGGCCAGGCGGGCGAGCTTCGGGACGTCGACGTCGGCCCGCTCACCCCACGCGTCGAAGAACCGGGCGACCTGCTCGTGGGTGTGCAGCGCGCGGACCAGGTCGGTGACGAGCGGGTCGTCCGGGTTGGCCTCGATGCGGAACGTGAGGGCCTCGTCGACGGCGTCGAAGATCTGCCGGGCGGCCTCGCGCAGCAGGCGAGCGGTCTTCGGCCCGACGCCGCCGATCGCGTCGAGCTCCTGGGGGGTGGCGCCCAGCACCTGGGCGACCGTGCGGAACCCGGCGGCCTCGACCGGTCCGACCCGCACCCGCCCGGTGCTCACCTCGCGGATCCGGTCGACGGGCACCTCGGCGAGCTGCGCCAGCACCCGGGCGTCGCGGACGGCGCGGTACGCGACCCGTACGCGTTCCGGAGCCGCGCCGCGCTCGGTCAGCGCGTCCGTGCCCAGGGCATGCCGCGTACGGGCCTGCTCGAGAAGCTCGCGGGCAGCGGCACGGGACCAGGTCTCCATGGCGGCTGACGGTACTGCGTGCGAGCCGGGACCAGGTAGTCGGCACACGCCGTCGCGCGGGCCGTGGCGCATACCGGGACTGAACGCCCGTTCTGGTAGTTTCGTCGCACCGTGGACAGGAGGAACGAGTGAGCACGGACGCACTGCCTCAGCAGGCACTGGCGGCGCAGGTCACCGCAGCAGGGGAGACGACGCCGGGCGAGACAACGTCAGGCGCGACGTCGCAGGCGGCGCTGGACGTCGCCGAGCGCGACGCCGGCCCGGAGCAGGTTGCGAGCCCCGCGCAGGTTGCGAGCCCCGCGCAGGTCGCGGGCCCGGAGCAGGTCGCGGGTCCCGAGCAGGACAAGGCCCCGGAGCAGGACGAGTCGCCGGAGCGCGAGGAGAACCTCGAGACGCGCACGGTCGCCCGGCTGCACGAGATGGTGGCCTCGGGCGCGGAGAAGCTGCCCGGCGAGGCCGGCAGCACCGTGTCGCGGCTGGCCGTCGCACTGCTGTCGTTCGGCAGCCAGGCTGCGACGAACGACGAGGACAAGCCCACCACCAAGCTGGTCGGGGAGGCCGTCCAGCTGTTCCGCAGCCTGGACGACGACGACCCGACCAAGCAGCGTGCCGTCCTCGAGCACGCGATGGAGACGTTCACGACGTCGGTGGTCGGCGGCAAGGAGCGCTCGCAGGTGCTCGAGGTCGCCGAGGAGGCGATGGGCCTGTGGGCCAAGCTGCGCGGGACGTCGTCGGACCTCGCGAAGTCGGACGCCGCCGTCTCGATGCGGTCGCTCTCCAGCGCGCTGCGCAAGGAGGGTCGCGACGAGGAGGCGGACGAGACGGAGAACGAGGCCAAGCGCCTGGAGTCCTGAGACTCGGGTCCTGAGTCTCCAGTGCTGGGTCCCGAGGTCTGGGTCTCGAGTGCTGAGGCTCGGTCCTGAGCCCTGGCTCCGACCGGAGCAGTCCCGACTCCTGACCGGAGCGCGCGCCAGCTCGCGCTCCGGTCAGCCCGTGCCCTCGTCGGTGCCGACCGCGCCGACCGCGCCGCCCGACAGCAGTGCGGACCCGCACGTCGGCTCGTCTTCGAGCTCGACGTCGGCGGGCAGGTCGGCGGAGGTCGGTTCGCGTCCCGCCATGGCACAGGCCCTGGCGATCATCTGCTCGTCCGAGAAGGTCCACTCGGTCGTGACGCCGTGGTCCTGCACCACGACGAGCTGCCCGTCGTCGGCGTACACGTCGTTCGGCTCGGCCTCGCCACCGGGACTGTAGAGCTGGGTCGCCAGTCTGCCCACCCGCTGACCCGTCTCGATGTCGAAGAACACCAGCTCGGCACCCTGGTTCCTGGCCACGAGATCAGGTCCCGGCAGCACGGCAAGGACGTCACCGTAGCTCCCCTTGAGGCGCAGCGGTACGGAGCTGCCGGGCCCGGCCACGCTGCGCAGCCGCACCGCCGAGTCCACGCCGAGGGTGACGAGCCGGTCGGGCTCCGGCGTGATCGCACCGGGCTGGGCGTCCATCATCCGCACCTGTTGCACCGAGCTGCCGCGCACGGTCCAGACGTCCGTCCCTTCCTTGGCGGCGACCTCGAGGTCGGCGACCCGGAGCGCGAAGTCGCGGGGGGCGACGGCGACGCGGCTCCCGTCGGCGGTGACGGCGACCCGCCCTGGCTCGTCCCACTCGGAGGCGAGCCGTGGGATGTCACCCAGCGGGCCCGGGACGTACAGGGCCGTGCTCTCGAGCCCTGCGTCGAGCAGGTAGAGCCCGGAGCACGCGTCCACCAGCAGGATGTGGTCCTGCGTCCGCCGGGCACTGACGAACGTGGTGCAGCCCGGGTCGCGCCCGTCGAGGGCCGGCACCACCAGCCCGCGGAAACCCGCTTCGTGCCCGGCGACGGTGCCGCCCTGGGTGCGGTAGGCGTTGCCCTCAGGCGTTACCAGCAGGAGTCGGTTCTCGTCCAGCCAGACCGGCAGCAGCGGCTTGCCCACGTCGTCGCTGTCGGCAGGCAGGCTCACCGTGCCGAGCCCGTGGACCATGACGGTGCCGTCCGACCAGGACATCGCGACGCTCGCCGGCTCCGTCGGCTCCCCACGATAGGTGCTGATGACCGGCGTCGGCCCGGGCGGTCCCGCCGGCCCCCCTGCGTCCGCCCCCTGCGCTTCCGCGGCTGCGCCCGCCGAGCTCGGCAGCGGTGTGTCGCCGTCGGTCTCGGCGGTGCTCCACAGGGCGATCCGGTCGCCCGATGCCGCCACGACGTGGTCCGGCCCGACCAGCACCGGCGGGCCCGGCCGTCGGACGCCGGACAGGTGCCAGGCCCGGTGCTCGCCGGTGCCCCCGTGGATCTCGCACGTGACCAGCCCGGTATCGGTCGTGAGCAGGGCACGGCTCGTGGCGTCGTCGATCGCCACGATCTCCGGGTCGGCCCAGGCGCGCGGCACCGGGCAGGACGCCGAGCGGGTCGAGCTGTCGGCCCAGTGGTGCACGGTCACCGTGGTGCCCTCCGCGCTGGAGTGCAGGCTCGCCCAGTCCCGCAGGGACGGCGACGGGACGGCGCCGTCGGGCAGCTCCACTGACCCGGCCGCGCTCAGGGCGAGGGAGTCGAGGCTGCGGACCTCGAGCGTGCCCGCCGCGGCGTCCGCCACGGCAAGGGTCCGGCTGGAGCCGACGGCGAGCGAGGTGACCGTCAGGGGCGTGTCCGTCAGACCGTAGAACGCCAGGTCCTGCTCGTCGGGGCGGTGGGGATCGCCGTCGGCCTGCAGGACGGAGAGGTCCCGGCCGGCCAGGGTGATGCTGCCGATCCGGTTCCGTCCGGTGTCGGCGTCATGCCACGCGACGATCAGCAGGCCGCCGTCGGGTGTGACGGCGACCGCCGTGGTGCCCGCGAGGTCGAGGTGCGTCTGCCGGCTGGTGAGCCCGTCCGGCAGCGGCCCGAACCGGCCGATGGTCACCCCGAGATCGTCCACCGCCGCGACCACCGAGCCGTCCGCGCTCCCGGCCACCACGGTCCGGCCGGGCGGGGACGCCTGCACCAGTGCGGACACCCGGGAGAACGGGGTCCGGTCACCGCGCAGCACGGTCGGGCCGCCGTCGTCGGGGTTCCATCGCACGAGGTCGCCGGCGTCGGTGCGGCCGACGACGCCCGTGCCGGTCGCCTCGATGTCGGCGAGCGCCACGTCCCCCGGCACGTCCACCGTGCGCAGCAGGTACGGGTCCGCCGGCTCGTTCGCCGTGACCGCGTTGAACAGGGCTGTGCGGGTCTGGCCGTCCCTGAGCCTGCGCACCGCCTCGACCGCCAGCAGCTGGGCCGTCGTGGGGTCGTCCTGGTGCACCATGTGGGACGTCGCACCGAGCAGGTGTGCCGCGTTGGCGTTCACCGCGTCGTTCGCGCGCTCCGCCTCACGTTCCGCGAACGCGAACGCGCCGATCGACAGGGCCAGCATGACCCCGAGCGCGAGGTTCACCAGGCGCCCCCGCATGCTCGCGGAGCTCTGGCGCGCGATGTGCGCGCTGAGGATCTCCTCCGTGCTGACGTCGGGCCCGCGCAGCGGGGCGACGAGCTCTGCGAGCGCCGTCGGCAGCTCCGGGCTGTGCCGCCAGAAGCGCCGCTGACGCAGTCGCGTCAGGTCGGTCCACTTGGGCTCGTGATCGAGAGCCTCGGCGAGCGGCGCGGGCAGTGCGGTGCTGCTGATGGTGTCGATCTCGTTCGCCGTCTGGTCCCAGACGATCCTGCCGCTCGTCATCGCGATCAGGAGGGTGTCGATCCCGCGGTGCTCCAGCCACCACTCCACCTCCTTGGCCACGTACTTGGAGCTGGCGGCTCCCTCGGAGGCGAACAGGATGAAGTACTCGGAGCGTTCGAGCTTGCGCTCGATCGCGTCCCACAGGCTGGAGTTGTTCGCCAGCCCGGTCCGGTCGAGAAAGATGTTGAGGTCGGGTACGTCGTCGCGCTTGTCGACGTCGAGCAGCTGCTGGTGGAACTCCGGCGCGAACTCACCGTCGGAGTCGCGGCTGTAGGACAGGAAGGCGTTGTACCGGTAGTCGCGCGGCTCACGGCGCGCTCTGCCGACAGGGCGTAGGGAACGGCCTGTCCGGTTGGTCATCCTCGTACCCGCAGCCCTTCCTCGGCGAAGGTGGTGGACCGGAGAAACGTATCGTCCCGGTGGGTCGTGTCGCCGCTGGTCGTGACGCTAACCACCTTTAAGGTGAATTGCACGGTTAGACGCGGGTGTGTGTCGGAGGTCGTTGCTCGAACGAGGAGGCAGGCGATGGCGGCACCGGAGCTGATGGCACCGCGCGGCGGGTCCCGGCGGCTGCGGGTGCGCCGGTCGTGGGTACGGGCGAGCTTCGTCGTGCTGTTCGGTGTGGCCTTCGGGCTGGGCCTCTGGGGCTTCTGGATCTACCGGACCTCCCCGGACTTCGCGTGGGGCACCACCGCGTGGGACGTCGTCTACTACTCCGTCCAGCTCTTCGTGCTCGGCGCCGAGGCCACGAACGAGGGCGGCGACCTGCCCTGGCAGCTCCAGACGGCGCGGTTCCTCGCCCCGGTCGCCACCGGCTACGCCGTGTTCGAGGCCGTGCGCTCCCTGTTCGCCGACCAGTTCGTGCTGATGCGCACCCGCCGGATGCGCGGGCACGCGATAGTCGTCGGGCGCACGCCCGCCGCGGGCGTCATCGCGGAGGCGCTCGCGGCGCGGGGCGCGCTGGTCGCGCGGACCGCGGCCGGGGACGCCGAGTCGCTGCGCAACGCCGGAATGTCCGGTGCCGCCGTGCTGTACGCCTGCGAGGGCGAGGACGACGAGCCCGGCGTCAACGTGCTCACGGTGGCGGTGGCCAACCGCGCGGACCGGGACCCCGACCTGCCGGGGCTGCGGCTGAACGCGCACGTCAGCGACCCGGAGCTCGCGCTCGCCCTGCAGGCCCGCCACCTGAGCCACCCGCAGCCGGGGGTGGACTTCTTCACGCTGGGCGAGCTGGTCGCCCGCTCCCTGGCCCGGCGGGACCATGTCCTCGCCCGTGGCGCCGCCCCGCACGTCGCGGTGGTCGGGCACGGGACGTTCGGCCGGGCGCTCGTCGTAGCGTTCGCTCGCCTGCGGAGCGTCGAGATCGCCTCCGGCGGAGAGCCCCTCACCGTGACGCTGGTCGGGCCCGGTGCGCAGGAGGCCGCCCGGGCGCTGCGGGCGCGCTGGCCTGCCGTGCGTGCGGCGTGCCGCCTGGTGCCGGTGGAGACGTTCGCCGACGTGCGGGCCCCCGGCGCGCCCCAGCGGGTCTACGTGTGTCACGACGACGACGGCGACGCGCTCCGCAACGCGCTGCGGGACAGCGACCTCTGGCGTGCCGGTGAGGGTGCGGTCGTGCTCCGGCTCAACCGGCTCGCCGGGCTGGGCGGCCTGTTCGGCACCCACGACGGCGCGATCCTCGACGACCTCGGGGGGCGCCTCGACGTCGTCGAACCGGGCACGCTGCTGCGCAAGGCGACCGCGCCCGGCGCACTGGTGCACGACGACGTCTACGACCTGATGGCGGTCTCCGCGCACCTGACCTACCTGCGCAACCAGCGAGCGCGCGGCGTCGCCTGGCAGAGCACCCCTGCGATGGTCTCGTGGGCCGACCTCTCCGAGGACCTCCGTGCCGCGAACCGCGCCCAGGTGCGTGCCATCCCCGACCGGCTGCGCCAGATGGGCTGCACCGTCGCGCCCGCGAGCGATGCCGAGCACGGGCGGATCCCCGAGCCGGTGGTCGACGCGCGGGCCGTGGACGAGCACGAACGATGGATGGCGGACAAGCTCGCCGCCGGCTGGACCTACGGGCCCGAGCGGGACGACGTCCGCCGTCTGCACCCGGACCTGCGGCCCTGGGACGACCTGTCGGAACCCGACCGGGAGAAGGACCGCGCGGCGATCCGCGCCATCCCGGTGATCCTGGCGGACTTCGGCCTGCACGTCGTCCCGCTCGACGACGACGCGGGCTTCGAGGCCGCGGACGTTGCCGTCCCCGACCCGCGCGGCGTGGTCCGCGGCTGGCGGATGTTCGGCCGAGGACGTGCCGAGCAGCCGAGCGAGGGCTGACGCAGGGGCTGACAGGATGAGCACCATGCGAAGCGTCACCCTCCTCGGCTCCACGGGCTCCATCGGTACACAGGCCATCGACGTCATCGGGCGCAACCCCGACCGGTTCCGCGTGGACGCCCTGTCCGCAGGCGGCTCGGACCTGCCAGCCCTCGCACGGCAGGCGGCTCTCCTCGGCGTCCGCGCCGTCGCCGTGGCTGACGCCGCCGCGCGCCCCGCGCTGACCGCGCTGCTCCGTGAGGCGGGGGCCGACGGCGTGGAGGTGCTCGCCGGGCCCGGCGCCGCGACCGAGCTGGCCGGCCGGGGGAGCGACGTCGTGCTCAACGGCATCACCGGGTCCGTCGGCCTGCGCCCCACGCTCGCCGCGCTCGCCGCCGGGTCGACGCTGGCGCTCGCGAACAAGGAGTCCCTCGTGGTCGGTGGCGCACTGGTCAAGGCAGCGGTGCGCCACGAGGGCCAGATCGTGCCCGTCGACTCCGAGCACTCCGCCATCGCGCAGTCGCTGCGGTCCGGCGCCGCCGCCGAGGTCCGCAAGCTCGTCGTGACCGCGAGCGGCGGGCCGTTCCGGGGCCTGTCGCGGGCCGAGCTGCGGGACGTCACGCCCGCGCAGGCCCTGCGGCACCCGAACTTCTCGATGGGCCGGGTGGTGACCACCAACTCCGCGACCCTGGTGAACAAGGGGCTCGAGGTGATCGAGGCACACCTGCTGTTCGACCTGCCGTTCAGCGCGATCGACGTCGTGGTGCACCCGCAGCAGATGATCCACTCGATGGTCGAGTTCGTCGACGGCTCCACGATCGCGCAGGCCGGCCCGCCGCGGATGCTCGTGCCGATCGCGCTCGGCCTCTCCTGGCCGGAGCGCCTCGCCGACGTCGACGTGGCGATCGACTGGACCAAGGCCGCCACGTGGGAGTTCGTGCCGCTGGACGACGACGCCTTCCCCTCCGTCGGTCTGGCCCGGCAGGTCGGCGAGACGGGCGGGACCCACCCGGCCGTCTACAACGCGGCGAACGAGGTGTGCGTCGACGCGTTCCACGACGGCGCCATCGGGTTCCTCGACATCGTCGACACGGTGGCGGCCGTCGTGGAGGCGCATGCGACGACGGACGCGGGCGAGGCGACGTCGGTCGAGGGAGTCCTGGAGGCAGATGCCTGGGCCCGCCGGCGCGCGGCGGAGATCCTCACGTCGGCCTGACACCGCCGCCGTCATTCCCTTCGAAACCTAAGTTACTTCGCTTTGAGCCGCCGCAAAGCGAAGAAACTTAGGTTTCGAAGGGGACTGGACCAGCCCCGGCGGTCAGCCGACGGTGCGGGCGGCGCCGGCGAAGCCGTGGTCGACCGGGCCGTGCCCGCTCCACGGTCCGCGTGCAGTTCCGGTGCCGCCGATGACCAGGTCGTCCGCGGCGCGGAGCGCCCCGGTCAGGTAGTCCTTCGCGGCGCGTACCGCCGGTTCCCAGCCGTCGTGCCCCGGGCGCAGGACGGCGCACGCCGAGCTGAGCGTGCACCCGGTGCCGTGCGTGTTCCGGGTGGGGATCCGCGGGGCCGCCAGGGCGACGACGCCGTCGGGCCCCGCGAGGTGGTCCACCGACTCGGCGGAGTCGAGGTGCCCACCCTTCACCAGGGCGAACCGCGCCCCGAGCTTGAGCAGCAGGTGGGCCTGGTCCGCGGCCTCCGTGTCGTCCCCGGCCGGCTCGGCGCCGAGCAGCACGGCGGCCTCCGGCAGGTTCGGCGTGACCAGGTCGGCGAGGGGCAGCAGCTCGTCGCGCAGCACCGCCTCGGCGTCGGCCTCCAGCAGGCGGTGGCCCGACGTCGAGACCATCACCGGGTCGAGCACCACGTACGGCGCGGGTCCGGCGGACCGCAGCTCGCGCAGGACCGCGGCGATCGCCCGCGCGACGACGGCGTCCGTCGTCATGCCGATCTTGACCGCATCCACCGCGACGTCGGCGAACAGGGTCTCTAGCTGCGCGGTCACCATTTCGGCGGGCACGGGCAGCACCCTCGTGACGCCGGTGGTGGACTGCGCGGTCAGCCCCGTGAGCACCGCGCAGCCGTAGCCGCCGAGCGCCGCGAAGGTCTTCAGGTCGGCCTGGATCCCGGCACCCCCCGAGGGGTCCGAGCCGGCGATCGTCAGCGCCACGACCGGATGGCCGGGCGGACGGGTACGCGCGACGACGTCGGGCAGAGCAGGACCAGAACCCATGAGGCGTTCCCTTCGCTAGAATTACCTAGAGCAGGTTCACGGGTGCTTCTCAGCCGGGCTCTCGCCCTGGCGCCCCGCGCCAACGGACTCACCCTAAGGCGGGGACGGCGGTGTTCGGAACGCGACCCGGGCCGACGGCGGTAGAGGGGCCCGGTGTGGCACGTGGCCTGCGGCCCTGACTCGCGGTACCCGGTACGGCGCCGGGAGGGTGACGA
>NZ_JBEZZF010000049.1:0-45803 GCF_040639055.1 Promicromonospora sp. NPDC023987
ATTCTCGACAAGCTCGACCAGCGCTGGTCGAGCTTGTCGAGACCCGGACAGGCGCTCTACACGTCCCGGTGGAGTCAGTCCGGGACGACCAGGCCGCGCCGGACGGCGGGAACCAGCCGGGCCGGGACCTTGACCTGACGCCCGTCCGCGGTGGTCGCCGGGACGAGCTCAGGCACCTGAGCCTTCCACTGCGAGCGGCGCGACCGCGTGCGCGAGCGGGACATCTTTCTCTTGGGGACCGCCATGACGGCCTCCTTCCTGTCGGTGCTCCGTCCGGAGCGCTGAGGTCAGCGCTCCTCGCGGAAGTCCACGTGCTTGCGGGCGACGGGGTCGAACTTGCGCAGGACGAGCCGGTCGGGGTCGTTGCGCCGGTTCTTCCGCGTCACGTAGGTGAACCCGGTGCCCGCCGTCGAGCGCAGCTTGATGATCGGTCGGAGGTCTACGCGCGAGGCCATCAGCTACCGTCCTTGCTGTCGTTGGTGTTGCTGTTTCCGTGCTTGGCGTAGCGCTGCCGGAACTTCTCGACGCGCCCAGCGGTGTCGACCACGCGGGCCGAGCCGGTCCAGAACGGGTGGCTCGCGCTGCTGATCTCGACGTCGACCACGGGGTAGGTGTTGCCGTCGGTCCACTCGATGGTGGCCGTCGGGCGCCCGGGTCCGGAGTCGGTGTCGGCTGCGAGCGTGGAGCGGGTCAGGAACGTGAATCCTGCGCTCGCGTCCCGGAACACCACGGGGCCGTAGGTGGGGTGGATGTTCTTCATGACTTGCTCCTCTCGCTCAGCCCTGGCGCGCCTTCCAGCGCGGGTTGAGCTTGTTGATCACGAACGTCTTGCCGCGCCGGCGCACTACCTTCGCGCCGGGCTTGCTCTTCAGGGAACGCAGGGACGCGCGAACCTTCATGTGCCGCTCCTTCGATGTCGAACCTGGGGTCCAGCGGTCACCAGCTGGACTTCGTAACCCCGGGCAGCTCGCCCCGGTGTGCCATGTCGCGCAGCCGGATCCGGGACAGGCCGAACTTGCGCGAGTACGCGCGGGGCCGGCCGTCCACGACGTCGCGGTTGCGCAGCCTCGTGGGGCTGGCGTCGCGCGGCTGCCTGGCCAGCTCGCTGACGGCGGCGGCGCGCACCGTGGGGTGCAGCTCCAGGTTCCGGATGATGCCGCGCAGCTCGGCGCGTCGCTCGGCGTAACGGGCGACCACCTCGCGGCGTCGGGCATCGGCGGCGATCTTGGACTTCTTGGCCATCAGACCTTCTCCCCTCGGGCGAGGATCTGGGCCACGACCACGTCGATGCCCCGGCGATCGATGGTCTTGATGCCCTTGGCACTCACGCGGAGCGTGACGTTGCGGCCGAGCGACGGAACCCAGTAGCGCTTCTTCTGGATGTTCGGGTTGAACCGGCGCTTGGTACGCACGTGGGAGTGCGAGACCGAGTGGCCGAAACCTGGCACGGTGCCCAGCGCCTGACATCTGGCTGACACATGACCTCCTGTGACGACGGGCTGACCGCCGTGAGTGAGAACCGTTCTCATAACGCGCTACAGTGAACCAGAACTGAGAACGGTTATCAATAATTCCCGGCTGGGCCGGGGCGAGGAGGCAGCATGCACCGAACCGGAAAGAACCCCGGAACCATCCCCGTGAGCGTCCTGGCCAGCGGCGACCCCGTGCTGCGCGACTCCGCGCTCTTCGGCCTCCTCATGGACGCCCCCGGAGTCGTCGCTGTACGGCACGACATCCACCCCGTCCACCTCCGCCGCGTCGTCCTGGACGCCACCGGCGTGATCGACGACGTGCTCGTACCGCTCGAGCACGCCTGCCTGTCCTGCGCCGTCCGCGAGGACGCCGTCCCGACCATCGCCCGCCTCGCGCACGACGATCGCTGGACCCACGTCCTGCTCGCCCTCCCCGTCAGCGCCGAACCCCTGCCCGCCGCCCGCGCCCTCGCGACCGAGACCGAACCCGGGGGAGCGCTCGACCACACCCGCGTCGCCACCTCCTTCACCATCGCCGACGTCGACACGCTCCAGCAGGACCTCTTCGGCGACGACACCCTCGTCGAACGCGGCCTCGAGCTCACCGCCGACGACGAACGCTCGGTCGGCGAGGCGCTCGCGGCGCAGATCGAGCAGGCGGACCTGGTGGTCGCCTGCGGAAGCGAGCCGCTGTCAGCGACGACGTCGGGCCTGATCGACCGCTTGCGCGGCACCGGGACGCGCCGCGTCGACGGCCTGCACGCGCTGTCGGCGGCGGATCTGGCCGCCGCCACGCACGCGCCGGCCCGCGCCGAGCGCAGGGCTCACCCCCTGGGCGCCCGCGTGGTCAAGGGCTCGGGCGGCTCGCCCGACGACCGGAGCTGGACGCTCGAGCTGCGCTCTCCGCTGCCGTTCCACCCGGAGCGGCTCCTGGACCGCATCGAGGAGCTGAGCACGGGCGGCCTACGGGCCCGCGGCGTGTTCCACGTCGCTGACCGGCCGGGCCTCGCCTGCCTGTGGGACGGCGCGGGCGGCCAGCTGGCCTTCGCGGACCTGGGGCCGTGGCCGGAGGTGTGTGCGGGGACCTCGCCGCACACCCGGATCGTGGTGGTCGGTGTGGCCGACGACCGGCAGCAGCTGCGCGAGGCGTTCCACGCGGCGCTGTGCACCTCGGAGGAGCTGTCGGCCGGCGTGGAGTGGCTGGGCCACGGGGACCCCCTGTCCCCGTGGCTGGGCGCCCGAACCGTCTAACCCTCCCTCCGTTGAGTGCTGGGTATTTGCGGCTCAGACCGCGTCCGAGGCACAAATACCCAGCACTCAATGGTCAGCGGGGGGAGAGGTAGGCGGCCGTCTGCGGGCGGGTGCCGGCCGGATCCGTCCAGCTTGCCGGGCCTGCGGCCACACGGGTCCAGCCGAGCCGTTCATACAGGCGGATCGCGGGGCCGCCGTCGTCCACGACGTCGAGCACGAGCCGGCGTCCGCGCCGCGCGGGCATGTCCTCGGCCCGCTCCAGAAGGGCGGCGGCCACTCGCGCGCCGCGCGCCGCGGGCGTGACGAACAGGCGGCTCACCCCGGCGAGCCCGGTCACGGGGACGCCGGCGGCCTCCGCGAGCTCGGCGGCGAACTCGACCTTGCCGCCGTCGACGAGCATGACGTGGCCGACGATCTCCCCGTCGGACAGAGCCACCCACCCGTTGATCGTGCCGGGGGGCGTGAGCCAGGCGGTCGGGTCGTCCGGCCAGGCCATCGGGTAGCCGTCACGCTCATGGACCAGCCACAGCGCCTCTGCCACCCGGTCGAGGTGGGCGGCGTGGCGCGGGGCGATCATGAGGTCGGGCACGGGGCTCAAGGTATCCGACGTCGGAGGTGCTGGCGCTCGGCTGTTCGGGGGCGGATGGCGTGCTCCGGTGCCGGAGCATTTTTGCTGCCTGACATGGGGCTTTCGTCTAGCCTGACTCATCGGGAATGACGTCCATGTCGGGCGTTTCGTGCAGGCGAGCAGGGGGACACATGACGAGGCCGTCTGATTGGTCGCCGGTGGGGTTGGATGCGGATCCGACTCCCGGTGATCCGGTGCTGGTGCTCTCTGGTGGGCAGGAGTATCAGGAGGTTGCCCGCTCGATCGACAACGCGGCCTCCGCGATGAGCCGCCTTGATGTCGAGGGGACTATCTCGCAGGCCGTGGACTCGTTGATGAGTGCCAAGGAAGACACCATCGGTGAGATCCGTAAGGCCCACTCCCGGTACGTCGCGGCGGGTGACGCGCTGGTGGGGTATGCGTCGTCGTTGGAGCGGGTGCAGTCGGAGACGTTGGCGGCGTTGGACCGGGCGCGGGAGGCGCAGGATGCGGCGCAGGCGGCTGCGGGGTCGAAGGACCGGTGGCAGGACCTGGCCGATGGTGCGAAGGACGAGACGGAGAAGGCCGAGTACGAGCAGAAGGCCCAGCAGGCGAGCGGTGACGCGGATCAGGCGGCCGGGGTGCTCAGCTCAGCGAAGTCCACGGTCGAGACTGCGGTATCGGATCGGGATCGGGCGGCGGAGCATGCGGTCGACCAGATCGAGGAGATCACCTCCAGTGATGATCTGAATGATGGGTGGTGGGACAACTGGGGTGCCAAGCTCGTCGCGGCGATCGCTGATATCGCCGACATGATCTCCACGATCGCGGGGATCTTGGCGATCATCGTCGCGTTCATCCCCGTGGTCGGTACCGCCCTGGCTGGAGTGTTGATCGTCATCGCGGCAGTCGCGGCGATCGTCAGTGCGGTCGCGAACATCACCCTCGCCGCGACCGGTGAGCGGTCGTGGGCGGAGGCCGGGATCGCGATCGCCGGCGCCGCGCTGTCCCTGATCGGGCTGGGTGGCGCCGCGAAGGCTGCGATGGGGTTGTCGAAGACCATCGCGAAGTCGGGTGGGTTCCGGCAGGCGATGAGCAAGGGGTGGTGCAAGCTCGGGTTCGGGGCTTGTTTCGTGGCCGGCACCCCGGTCCTGACCGCGGACGGCACCAAGCCCATCGAGGACATCGTCGTCGGGGACAAGGTCTGGACCCGGAACCTCGAAACCGGGCTGGACGAGCTGCAACTGGTCGCCGAGACGTTCGTGCACCAGACCCTGGCGCTGTACCACCTGACGATCAACGGGTCCGTGGTCTCCACGACGGCGGAGCACCCGTTCATGGTCGACGGTCGGGGCTGGCAGATGGCCGGCAACCTGCGCCCCGGTGACGTGCTGATCACCCCCGACGGCACCACCGTCCTGGAGGCCGTCGACGTCGAGGAACGCGACCTCGCGGACATCGAGAACGTCTACAACTTCCACGTCGAGAACAACCTCAACTACTACGTCCACGCCGGCGACACGCCCGTCCTGGTCCACAACGCCCACGCTCCCAAGAAGCCGAGAAACTTCAAGCTTGCAGGCGGTCAGCACCCCAAGACAGACGTACCGTTCGACAAGGACGGGTACCCAGATTTCTCAGCGTGGCGGCACCCTGACGTGGACGACGTCCGTATCGAGCTCACGGGAAGTCGTACCAAGGACTTTAAGGCT
Source organism: Promicromonospora sp. NPDC023987 (assembly GCF_040639055.1). Taxonomy (NCBI): domain Bacteria; kingdom Bacillati; phylum Actinomycetota; class Actinomycetes; order Micrococcales; family Promicromonosporaceae; genus Promicromonospora; species Promicromonospora sp. NPDC023987. The sequence continues at coordinate 5,022 of NZ_JBEZZF010000049.1, forward strand.
GCGAACGAGAAAGCTGGTCTCACCGAGACCCCCGAAAACTACACGTGGCACCATCATCAGGATCCTGGTCTCATGCAGCTGATCGATGAGGACATCCACGCAGCCACCGGCCACACTGGTGGCTTCTCAGTCGGAAAGAAGTGATGCACGATGAACATGGCCGGATTCCTCAATCCCTCGAGCCGCTACACGGGTCCCGACCTCACCCCAGAAATGGTCTCAGCGGCTGAGGAGTCGCTCGGCTATACCCTGCCGCGGTCCATGGTCGAACTCCTGAACGACTGCAATGGCGGTACCCCCGCCCGTTCCTGCTTTCCCATGGCGTCGCCTACGTCATGGGCCAGCGATCACATTCAGATCAAGGCAATCCTGGGGATCGGCGGCAAGCGCGGTTTCTACGGCGATGACTCCTTGTTCGCGAGCGGTGACATGATCGGCGAATGGGGATATCCCGACATTGGCATCATGATCTGCATGATGCCGTCAGGGGGGCACGACACCGTCATGCTCGACTACAGGGCTGCGGGACCACAGGGAGAACCGTCGGTGGCCTACATCGACGAAGACCGGGTGCCGCAGCAGATTGCAGCGTCGTTCGCGGAGTTTGTCGCCGGGTTGCGCGACTGCAGTGAGTTCGACGACTGATCGGCGGTGCCAAGGCCTTCAACCCTGCTGAAAGTGCCCGCGTTCCACGGCCAGCCGGATCGCCGTCCGGTAGCCCTCAGGCATGTCCAGCGCGGCGGCCTCGCCGGGCTTGACGAGCGCCAGCTCCTTGTGCTCGTCGCTGTAGACGGGCGGCGCGTCGCCGTCGTACGTCGCGAGGAACGTCACGACGAAGACGTGGCGGTCCGGGAACACCCGGTAGACCCAGGTGTGGAAGGGTTCGCCGACGGCGGCGTCCCAGGCGAGCTCCTCCCGGATCTCCCGGGCGAGGCACGCGGCGGGCTCCTCGCCCGGCTCGAGCTTGCCGCCGGGGAGCTCCCACTCGTCGCGCTCGTTGCGCAGGAGCGGGAGCCGGCCCTTCCAGCCGACGACCGCCTTGAGCGAGACGGGGAGCTGGTACTCGAAGTAGCCGGCGTCGCGCTCGATCAGGTAGGGCTCGCCGGGGGAGCGGGGGTTGAGCATCTGGCTCCTGTCACCTTTCGTCGAATCGGCAGTTCGCTGAACAGCACATGGACGTGCGCCACTTGCGCTCAATGCAAGTGAGTTTGCACCTAGCGTGACGGCGTGCTCATGACACAGCTGGTCAAGTCGAGTGGCGACCGGCTCACCGCCACCGAGCGGACCGCGTCGAACGGCGAGGCTGGTCGTACGGAACCCGGCGTCGGCGACCTCCCTGAGCACCCCCGGGCCATGGTCGCGGCCACCGTGGTCGGTGCGGACCGGCGAAATGACCTCGATCTGTGGCGACGGGCCGTGTCAGGGTCCTTGCATGTTGAACGTTCCCGAGCAGCGCCTCCTCGACGCGGCGCTCGACACCGCCTCACGTCTTCCGGCCGACGGCAAGTACCTGCACACCGTCGCGTCCGCGGTGATGGACATCCATGGCGACATCTACACCGGCGTGAACGTCGGCCACTTCACGGGTGGCCCGTGCGCCGAGCTCGTCACGCTCGGGGTGGCGGCGGCCGCCGGCGCCGGGCCGATCTCGCGGATCGTCGCGGTGGGGGACAGGGGCCGCGGCGTGATGCCCCCGTGCGGACGATGCCGCCAGGTCATGCTCGATCAGCAGCCGGACTGCCGCGTCATCGTGCCCGACGGCGATGACGCGTCCTCCGTCCCGGCCCGCGAGCTGCTCCCGTACCCGTCGCAGCACCCGGACGCCGACCCGCCGCGCCTGCTGCGGTTCTCCCCGGAGCACTGGGAGAACGTGGTCGACGGCGTCAAGACCGCCACCACCCGTTTCAACGACCCCGCCACGCCGGGGCCGGCCACGCTCCTGTTCGAGTTCGACGACCGGTACCGGTCCCTGCCCGGCGTCGTCGAGTCGGTCGAGCACGTCCGGTTCGCCGACATCACCGACGCCCAGGCGGCCCTGGAGGACTGCACGGCCGACGAGCTGCGCACGGCGCTGCGGACCTACTACTACCCGGAGGTCGCCGACGACGACGTCGTCGACTTCGTGCGGTTCCGGGTCACTGGGAAGGACTGACCGGCGAGGTGCGCGCCGTCGGGCCTGGGCTGACTGGTGTGTCGAGCGGCTCTGGTGTGGGAGGACCGCGTCGGGTGAGGCACTCACGAGCTGGTCCGCACCGGATATCGCGGACTCGACCTGGTCGATCACCAGGCCCACGGAAATTTGCTCGGCCCGACTGAAGCCTCGCTCTCCGTGAGTCTTCGCGCAGAATGAGTTCGCGCCCTCAACCACACGACGTCGACGAGGCGGCAGAGACCGGACCAGGGCTGTTGGAGTGGGGTCGCCCAGGGCATGGATCACCGTTCCACGCCCTGCAGCCATGCCGCGATCGCAGCAATGTCCGCGGCAGTCAACCCAACGGTCGGATCGACCTGGTACAGCAGCGCAGCGCCAGGGTGTGCCAGCTCGACCCACCACCGGTCAGCGTGCCCGATGGCGTCGTCGACCCAGATGAACGGACGCCCGCGAGCGATCCGCACCAAGGACTTCGTCTTCCACTCCAAGGTGTCGTCCTGGCCGTCGCCGTCGTCAAGCAGGTCGGCCACGGGCAAGCGCGGTAGCCCCAGCAGCGGCGCGATGACCTCGTTCGCCTCGTCCATCCACGCTGTCGCCCACATCAGGTCGCAATCCAGCTCGGCCAGCAGTGGACCGAGCCCGCGGTCGACCCTCGCCAGGTGGGGATTCGTCGATGCTGTCCACGAGTCCGGAGCGCCAGGAACTGACGGCATGCCGGAACCACCGAACGGCAGGATGGTCCCGTCCACATCGAGGAACAGAATCGGTCGGGGCGTGTTCGTCACAGCATCCCCCGAGCGGGACGGTCAATCAGGCAGGCGTACAGACGCTCGCGGACGAGCTTGGTGCCACGGCCGCTGACGGCCGCCTCGGGCGAGTTGGCCTGATGGATGGAACTGGTATTGACGTCGCGGACGTGACGCATCGGGATGTTCATTGGAAACGACCGTACGCACCGATCGGACATCGGGCCAGGGCGTTACCCCTCGCCATACCTCAGTGACGGGTTGCGCGCTCAGTGGGCCGATGCTAGTCCTTGTTGATCGATGAGATCCCGCTTGATGCGAGAGAAAATACTCCGACCAGCGCCTTTCGAGCGGCCGCGTCTCGGTCTATGCGATCCAACGAATTGAATACCTCTGGATGAACGTCAATGGTGGTGGTCCCACCCCGGGAGATCGCGCCCGCTGTCGCGAATAATGCGAGACAACGGTAGGCGCGTAGCACCCCGGACCGCTCCTCACGCAGAATCGGGTAAAGAAGAATCGTCGCATCTTTGACCTGGCTGCGGAGCGCTTCCACGGATGACCATCGCGTTGACCATCCTTCGCTCTGGGCACGTGTCTGGATTTGAACCAAGGTTTCGAGGTCTACCTGGCATACACGGAAGTCAGAGTCGGTCGAACGAACGACTGGCATCACAGACCGCCTTCAAGAACATCGATACGAATTGGTGTTTCTGGAGCAATTCTGCCGTCATCAACCCTTGTCAGGAGTTCGTCCATGCGGTGATGCCCACCAAGAATCGTGCCTTCGGGCGAAACGAAGATACCATCGCCCGGAGTGGCGTTATTTATAGAGTCCAGTAGTGCCGGGTTATCCATCTCCTCGTGATAGATCTGCGAACTCCAGTCACGACGCCCGCCCTGACCCTCTGCGTACTTTCCGGGTAGGGTGCCAGCGTCTTCCATTCGGCTGGATATCCCGGCGGCTGCGTCTCCAGCATCTCCGTGACTGCTGTTGTGGACGAGTATCGGTGTGTCGCCGGCCTGGACGTAGTAGTTGTGGTGGGTCTCGACGTGGAAGTTGTAGACCGGCTCCGTGTCGGCGCGGGTCTCGGTCTCGATGGCCTCGACCGGGACGGTGGTGCCGTCGGGGGTGACGAGCAGGTCGCCGACCTTGAGGAACGCGGCGTCCAGCCAGCCGCGGCCGTGGACCATGAACGGGTGCTCCGCTGTGGTCGATACCTGTTCGCCGTTGATGGTCAGGTGGAACAGCTCGTCGGTCGTGCGGACGAACGTCTCGACGACTAGCTGCAGCTCGTCCCGCCCGGTGACGACGTCGTGCGCCCAGACCTTGTCCCCGACCCGGATCTCCTCGATCGGCCGCGGGCCGTCCGGGGTATGGATCAGGGTGCCGGCGACGAAGCACTTCCCGAACCCGAACTTGCACCACCCCTTGCTCATCGCCTGCCGGAACCCGCCCGACTTCGCGATCCCCTTCGCCAGCCCGGTAGCGGCCTTCGCGGCGCCACCCAGACCGATCAACGACAGTGCCGCACCGGCGATCGCGATCCCCGCCTCCGCCCACGACCGCTCCCCGGTAGCGGCGAGGGTGATGTTCGCGACCGCACTGACGATCGCCGCTACTGCCGCGATGACGATCAACACCCCAGCCAGCGCCGTACCGACCACAGGGATGAACGCGACGATGATCGCGAGGATCCCGGCGATCGCCGAGATCATGTCGGCGATGTCCGCGATCGCGGCGACGAGCTTGGAACCCCAGTTGTCCCACCACCCATCATTCAGATCATCACTGGAGGTGATCTCCTCGATCTGGTCGACCGCATGCCCCGCCGCCCGATCCCGATCCGACACGGCCGACTCCACGGTCGACTTCGCTGAGGAGAGCACCCCGGCCGCCTGGTCCGCGTCACCGCTCGCCTGCTGGGCTTTCTGTTCGTACTCGGCCTTCTCGGCCTCGTCCTTCGCGCCATCGGCCAGGTCCTGCCATCGGTCCTTCGAGCCCGCAGCCGCCTGCGCCGCATCCTGCGCCTCGCGCGCCCGGTCCAACGCTGCGAGCGTCTCGGACTGCACGCGTTCCAACGACGACGCGTACCCGACGAGCGCGTCCCCGGCGGCGACGTACCGGGAGTGGGCCTTGCGGATCTCACCGATGGTGTCTTCCTTGGCACTCATCAACGAGTCCACGGCCTGCGAGATCGTCCCCTCAACATCGAGGCGGGACATCGCGGAGGCAGCGTTGTCGATCGAGCGGGCAACCTCCTGATACTCCTGCCCGCCAGAGAGCACCAGCACCGGATCACCGGGAGTGGGATCAGCGTCCAACCCGACAGGCGACCAATCAGACGGCCTCATCAACCCCATCCCTGAGCAGCAACGACAACGACGCTGATGAGCGTACCCATCAAGCGTCACCCGGACCATGAAAAAGTGCGTCCTGCCAGCCAGGACCATCGGCCGGCATAGTTGACTCGAGGCAGGGCGACCGCGTGGCCGGGCATCATGAGCCACATGAACGACGACGCCACGATCGAGTCCGTACGCGACAGACTTCGCGACTTCGCGTCCGTGCGAAGCTGGGGGCAGTTCCACACACCCAAGAATCTCGCGATGGCGCTCGGCGGTGAGGTGGGTGAACTCCTCGCCGAGATGCAGTGGCTGACCGATGGCCAGGTCCACGAGAAGCTGGCCGACCCCGAGTCCCGGAACGGCATCGAGGAAGAGTTCGCTGACGTCTTCCTGTACCTGGTCCAGCTCGCCGACATCTGCGGCGTCGACCTGATCCAGGCGGGGCACGCGAAGATCACGCGGAACGACGGGCGGTTCCCGCCGTCGTCGGACGCCTCCTGAACTCGCGCGTGCAGCAGCATCTCGCTGGCCCTCATCCGCCGTCGGCGATGAAGACGATGACCAAGTGGCCCATGCCGCCGACGTCCCCTGGCCGGGATGGCCAGGGGACGTCGGCACTGCAACGGGCTAGGACCCGGGAGCGACAGTCACTCGGTGACCTCGAAGGTCAGCGACTCGGTGAACTCCCGCCCGTGCACGTCCGTGGCGGTCACCTCGGCGGTGTGCTCACCGACAGCCAGGTCGGAGGGCAGTTCCAGGCGCCACAGGTGCATGGTCCGCTCCACGAGGCCGCCGCCGTGGGGGAGCGTCTCCAGGTTGGCCGTCGGGTCCGACCACTCGGCGCCGATGCGCACGCCCTCGCCCCGCAGCTGCTGGGTGCGCTCCGCCTCGACGCGGCTGCCGCCGTCGACCCGAACCTGCACGGTCGACCCGGTGGAACCCATCCAGAAGTTCGTGGTCAGCCAGGTCTCGGCGAGCCCGTCCCGAGACACGGAGAGCGGCTCGGCCAGCTCGGGCGCGGACCCGGCCTTGCTCCTGTTCGCGGTGAACCAGTCGCGGTACCGGGGAGTGTTGAGCCCGAGCGCCAGCTGATGAGAGCCGTCATCGCCGCGCACGGTGTAACGCTCGGTGATCTTCGTGTTCTTGATGTCCAGGGTCAGCACGCCCGGCGGCGTCCCGTCGCGCTGGACGGCGGTGGGGTAGCCGGCGTCGAGCTGCCGACCCGCGTACCAGTGACCCGAGACCGCCCCGACGGTGAGGTGTGTGAACGGGAGCCCGTCCTCGCCCAGCAGATCCTTCCACCCCGCCATCAGGTCGCCCTCGCGCAGGTTCTCCGACATGTGCGTGTGCCCGCCGAGCGAGATGACCTCGCGACCCTCGAGGATGTCGTAGATCTCCCGCAGCTGCTTGGTGCGGTGCGAGTCGCTGTACCAGAACTCCAGCAGCGGGCTGTGTCCGGCCAGCACGATCGCGCGGTCCTCCGGCACGGCCGCGATGTCGTTGCGCAGCCACTCCAGCTGCCGCTCGCCGAGGCCGTAGGTGTACTTGCTGGTGGTGCCCGGGTACTCGATCGTGCTCAGGGCCACGACGTGCGCCTTGCCGGCGTCGTAGGAGAAGTACTCCGGGCCGAGCTGGGCGCGGAACGTGTCGAAGTTGTGCTCCCGGGCCGGGGAGTCGAAGTCGAGGTCGTGGTTGCCGGGCAGGAACCGGGCCGGACCGTTGAGCGTCGCGGTCAGGTCGCGTGTCTCGTCGAACATCGACAGGTCGTCGCCGACCACGTCGCCGATGAAGAGGACGCCGCAGCCGGCGTAGTCGTCCCGCTCGGCCAGGTCGGCGAAGACGCCTGCCCTCGCGTACTCGGCTTCCTTCGGGTTGTAGGTCTGCACGTCGGCGCCGATCGCGCAGTGCTGCTCGGGTGAGCGCGTCTCGGTGCTGGCGGTGAGCGGGAAGTTCAGCTCGTCCGGCACCGGTCCGGTGGGCTCCAGGCCGCCGTAGCGCAGCTCGGGGGAGCCTTCGGGCAGGTGGTGGTAGTGGAACTGGGCGACGTTGTCCTCGTCGACCGGGACCTGGTAACCGCGGGGCTGGGTGACGAAGACTGTCATGTTGTCCTCGACCGGCAGCTCGTAGCGGCCCTTGCTGTCGGTGGTGGTCACCGCACGTCCGTTGGACACCGAGACGCCGGCGAGGCCGCGCTCGTTCCGGTCCTGCGCCGAGCTCCGGTTCCGGTCCACGAAGACGGTGCCCGTGACGGTCTTCCGGTCCGCGGCGGAGCCTTCGACGACGTCGACGCTGCCGCGGTAGGCGGTCTCGTTCCAGCTCTCCGTGGCCGACGACGCCTCCGGGGCCGTGCTGTTCGCGGGTGCGGCACTGCTGGCCACCGGCGCCAGCAGTGCGCCGGAGAGGGTGACGATCAGTGCGCCGACGCCCAACCGCGCCGAACGCGGGGAGCGGGTGCGTGATCCAGACACCGGATTCACGGGGGCCTCCTCGAAGTAGCGACGCCGACCTGTGTGGCCGGCAGGTCGCACTCTGGCGATCAGGTGTGAACCGGACCCGGCTTTCTGTTGATTGCTGGGTGAACTTGACCTGTCCTGGTGGCGGTGTCGCGGGCTCGCGCTAACTCATCCGCGAGACGAACCCGTCGATCTCCTCACGGGACCACCTCGAACCGCCCAGCTCGGGCTGGATGAACCTCTGGACGGCGACCTCGGGCGAGACGAAGATGTCCGTCTGCTCGCGCCACGAACGCGTCGTGCCCTCCGCCCGGACGACCACGACTTCCCAATCCCGCTGCCCCCATACGGCCCAGCTCCCCGATTCGCCGAAGATGGCGAAGGTGTCGGCGTACAGCACCGCCCCACCCGGGTCGCCCTGCGGCTCGTAGGACACCGCCTCCCAGTACGAGCTCCCGATGTGGCCGGTCGGAACGGAGGAACAGGGAAAATGTCCGAGGTCCCGGATGTGGTACTCCTCCGGGTCGGGATCCACGACGACCAGCGAGATGCTCTCGTCACCGTGCACCCGGGCCAGCACCTCGAGTGCCTTGGCGAAGCCGTCGTCGGAGAACTCGTTGTACTCGCAGACGTCAACCTGCCCCAGTTCCGACCGGAAAGGCCAAGCGGGCAGCCGCGTCCCGGGATCGATGACCTGCCGCATGCGGGTCAGGAACGCGCCGTACTCGGATCGGTCACACGCAAAGGTGTAGGTCATTCGGACGTAGCACATCGAGCAGGGAACCACAGGCTCCACATCGAGGCGTCTACCTTCCCCTTGGCATTGCTGGCCGTTGGCCGGGGCCTGTCAGTGCTTTCGGTCCGCTCCGGTGTCTGCCCAGGTGAGCCACTGATCGAACGGCTCGATGGCAGCAAGGGCCGGGTCGACCGTTCGTGCTCCGAGCGCGAAGTCTGCCGCGAGCTTTCTGAGCATCTGGAGCAGGAGACCGTAGCCGATGCGCTCAGTCGCCGGATCGGGTACCCACGCGGTTCGAGATGAGCACGTGATCGTCACTGCACAAGGTGGATTCGGATGTGGGGGTCACGGCTGCTGATCTGGCTGTGATCGCCTCGTGGTTGACGGACGGGGAGCGCTGAGAAGCGACTGTCCAGGCCTCTCACGTGGCACGATGCCGCCTATGGCCCGCATCGTGCACATCTTCACGTTCCGCGCTTTCCCGACCGTATCCGATGGCGTTCCGCTGACCGAGGCCTATGACTTCGGGCGATTCACTCCCCACCTGGTGAACCGCCCCGGCGACATGCTGCGTGTCACGAACCTTGGCCGGCACACCGACGTCCGGGTCACCACTGAACAGTCCACTCTCGCGCCGCTCGACATCACCGCACGCTTGTGGTCGGACGGGGCGTCCCTCGCACAGCTGCACCTGTCGTACGGGCTCAACGACCCATCCCCGCACGAGGTCGCGAACCATCTGGCGATCTTCTGCCACGAGCGGACCTCCCTGTCGTTCGACGGCGTTGCGCTGGTCGACTGGCTCGTCGGCAAGGCCGGCCTCGACCGGGCACCCCGGCTGGACCAGGACGTCCTGCAGTTCGTCGAGCTCGACGACGCCGCGGGGCTTGCCACCGACAAGGACGAGCCCAGCAACGACGCCATCGCAATGATCTACCGCACCGCTGAGCGGCTGCCCGACGGCGGCGTCCCGACTCACGTGCCGGCGGCGCTCAACTCGTTGGCGGGTGCGTTCGCTGCCCACGGGCGGGGCGTCGTCGTCCTCGGCGGGCAGAGCGAGGCGACTGCGCTGACCGTGCGGCTCACGGCGTGCGAGCTGTTGTTCGCCGTCGGGCGGGCGCGGCATGCACGAGCGAAGATCGAGAACCTTCTCCAGGGATCACGCACTCGGGACGAGGCCGCCGGTATCTGGGACGACGCGGAACGACTGAGCGAGGTCGCCAGGGAGGTTCGTAGGCAGCGCACCATCATGGCGCTCGACGTGCAGGGCTACGCCGACGGGCTGTTCATGCCCGAGCTGGTGATCGACAGCTTCCGCACGAGCTTCGCCGAGGCGCTCCGGCTCAGCGAGCTCACCGACTCGACGGTGGGACTCATGGACGCGCTCAGCGACGTGATCGGCTCCAGCCTCGCCGACATCCAGCTGCGTGCGGCCAAGCTCGCCGACACGCGTGAGCGCCGCTGGCAGCTCGGGGTCGGTATGGCGTCCGGGATCGCGATCCCGGTCGCACTGCTCCTGTCGTACTTCGGCGTCTCCAGCGAGGCCACGATCCCTGCGGACCGGTCGATCTACGACCTCACGGTTTACGGTCTGGTGTGGGCGCTGGCGGTCGCCTCCGCGGTGACCATCGCCGCGATGACACTCAGGCAGTACTTCCGCACAAAGAACGGGGACAGTACGACATGGCGATGATCAGCGCGCATCGGTGCGGGGCCGGGAGCGACCTGGACCTGGAGAACACCAGGGCCGCGCTCGACAGGGCGCTCACGCTCGACGTGGACTACGTCGAGTTCGACGTCCAGCGGCTGGGCGACGGCACGTTCGTGCTCTTCCACGACGACTTCGTGGAGCTCGACGGTCGTCGCGTCCCGATGGCGGACCTGACGTTCGAGCAGTTCTCCGGCATGGCGGACCACTTCATGCGGTACGACGACGTGCTCGCCGCGCTCAAGGGTGTGAAGCACGCGCACATCGACCTCAAGTTCGTCTCGCCGGAGTCCGCGTACGCGAACCCCGAGAGCACGTATGAAGTGGCCGCAACGAAGCAGGCGCTGGAGATTCTCGGCGCCGGCCAGTTCATCATCACGACCCTCGAGGACCAGTCGGTGCGGGCGGTGCGTGACTGGGCTGACGGCGCCGGACTCGACCTACTCGTCGGGCTCTCCCTCGGGCGGGACACGGCGGACATGTCCCTGGTGGAGGCTGTGCGGACCCGGCTGTCGGAGTTCTTCCCCGGTGCGCGCATCCGCGGCTCGCGCGCGAACCTCGTCGTCTGCCACCAGAGGATCGCCCGGTACACGGTGGCGCGTTTTGCACGACGCCGGGGGTTGCCGCTGTTGGTGTGGACCGTGGACGAGCCGGAGGCGCTCGCGTACTGGCTGGCGCCCGATGCCGCGTGGCTGGTGACGACCAACTACCCCGAGCGTGCGATCGAGCTGGTCAAGGCTGCGTAGGCCGCGGCGCGGCCGGTCAGGTCTCCCTGACGAACCCGTAGTCGTCGCGGCCGTGGTTGAAGTTCAGAAAGAACCAGTTCGAGCTGTCGGGAACGATCAGCCGAAGTCTTCCGACGATCTCGATCTCGTACTCCGCACACAGCGGAGCCAGGCGTTCACCTACGAGCGACCGCAGAGTTGCCAGTGCCGCGGTGAACTCGAAGTGGTTCACTCCGTGGCTCCGCGCCTCTTCGCTCTGCATGGCGTCCACGAATGCGGTGAACACCGCACGGATGTCTTTCAGGGCCAGCTCCAAGCGGTCGCTGATCCCACGTGTGTTCACTGCATCGGTCAGGATGCCTCGAACTTGGATCGCTGAGGCGACGCAATGATCGGGTGACTCGGCACCGTACTCCGCGAAGAGGAGCCGTCGATCTTCGAGCGCGTTCAGCACTCGGCGCACCACTTCGCGGTCGCCGTCGCGGTGCTCCCATTGCACCCCTACGACTGGCGTCGAGAATCCGGTCAGACGCCAGGGCAACCGCCATCGAGCCATCCGGTCATGCTAACGACGGTCGGTCATTTCCGGCAGGGTTTGGTGCGGCGGATGACCGTCACAGATCTCCCCACTGAGGGAGGAGGCGCAGACCGGTACCCGATATCTACGGTCGGGGCATGGAGTCCCGCATCCCCCTGCCGCGCGTCCACCACGTCGACTGCGTCGTCGTCGGTGCAGGCGTGGTGGGAGCGACCATCACTCAGCAGCTCGCCCGCCGCGGCGTCGGGGTCGCACTGATCGACAGCGCGCCCGGGATCGGCGGCGGCTGCTCGTACGCGAACGCCGCGATCGTGGCGCCACACCATGTGACGCCGCTGGCGACGCCCGCACTGCTCCGCGAGGCCCCGGTCCAGATGCTGCGCCGCCCGCCGGCCGTGCGGATGCAGCCCGATCCGAGCCTGGTCCCGTGGGCCGGGAGCCTGGTGGCATCTGCCGCCCCTCGCCGTGCACACCTGGCCGGGGAGCGGCTGAGCAGGCTGGCGGCCGAGAGCACCCGGCTCCACTGCCTGCTGGCCGACGAGGGCCTCAGTCCGACGCTGCGCAAGACGGGGGCCATCGACGTCTACCTCCGGCCACCGCGGCGCCGGCGTGCCGACCTGCTCTCCTTCGAACGGCTGCAAGCCATCGAACCGGCGCTGGCGCCGGTCGCGGCGGGGGCCCACGACGCCGAGGAGTGGACGCTGGAGAGCCGCAGCTTCGTCAAGGCCATGCTGGACGACGCGCGCCGCCATGGCGCCGACGTCTTCTTCGGCACGGCGGCCGAGCGGTTGCTGACGGAGCACGGGCGGGTCGTCGGGGTCGCGGCGGAGGGAATGACCCTCCTCGCCGATCACGTGGTCCTCGCGGCCGGGCTCGGGTCGGCGACGCTGGCCGCTCAGGTCGGTCTGCACCTTCCGCTACGTGGTGGGCGGGGCTACGTAATCGACGTCGCCGCCGGTGACCATGCCCCCGCGATGCCCGTTCGCATCAAGGAGCACCGCGTCGTCGTGACGCCGCTCGCGGACCGTGTCCGTGTGTGCGGATCCATCGAGTTCGGGGACGAGCGCAGACCGATGGATCCGGGCCGAGCGGAAGCCTTGAAGACCGTGGCCGCGCGCGTGCTCCCGGGGCTCGAGCGAGCCGCCGTCGTCGACCGCTGGGCCGGTGAGCGGCCGTGCACCCCGGACGGAGTGCCGGTCATCGGCCGATCGAGGACGGTGCAGAACCTCTCGGTCGCCACCGGACACGGGATGTGGGGAATGATCCTGGCTCCGGTCACCGCCCGGATGATCACCGACGCCGTCGTCGACGACGTCGAGCCGGCCGAGGACGCGTGGCTGAGCCCCGACCGGTACGACGGCCGGCCGGCGAGGCACCACCGCACGTTGCGCACAGCCTGATCTCTGCCGCACAGCCAGTCATCGCTCGAGCGCGGAAGAACCGTGCAGCGGCTATGCTCCGGCGAGCGGCACGACGGCCTGATCCAGAGAGAGGGCACAGGATATGAACGCTCGGATGCGGGTCCTGTTGGTCGAAGATCATCCCGTGGTGCTGCACGGCCTGCGTGCCATCTGCACCGACCACCCAACGATCGACGTGGTGGGGGAGGCGGCGACCGCGGCCGAGGCCGTGCAGTGCGCTCGCGAGCTGCAGCCGGACGTCGTGGTCGTGCCGGTCAGGCTCGGCGGCACCCGCAGCGGCATCGAGCTCTGCCGGTCGATCAAGAGCGTGTGCAGCGCACGGGTGGTGGTCTTCACGTCGTTCACCAGGACGGTCGACGTCCAGGTCGCGATGTTGGCCGGCGCCGACGCGCTGATCAGCAAGACCGCAGCCAGCGACGTCTTCATCGCTGCCCTGCAGCAGGTGAAGGCCGGTCGGCAGGCGCTGTTCGTGGGATCCGGCCCGACGCCGCAGACCGCAGCGGCGACCTTCGACGCCGTGGAACCGCTCACCGAGCGCGAGGAGGAGATCCTCGGCCTGGTGGTAGACGGTCTCACCAACCCGGAGATCGCGGCACGCCTGACGATCGAGGTGTCGACGGTCAAGACCCATATGCGCAGCGTTCTTCGCAAGCTGCGAGTCGATACCCGGCGCGACCTGCTCGTCGAGCCGGCCCAGTGACTCGGCTCGGAGGGCCCATGCGAGTCCGATCGAGGCGAGGCCTGGGCGCGCTGACCGTCGCGGTGGCCCTGGCCGCTACGGCCGCGGCACCGGTGGCCGCGCAGCAGCAGACGGTTCCGGACGCAGCGACCGTTCCAGAGGCGGTGACCACCGCTCAGGAGATGGTGGTGACGGCCAACCCGCTGGCGACCAGGGCAGGCGCGCAGGTGCTGCGCAACGGCGGCACCGCAGCCGACGCGGCCGTCGCGGCGCAGATGGTGCTCGGTCTGGTCGAGCCCCAGTCCAGCGGCCTGGGCGGTGGGGCGTTCGTCGTGTGGCACGACGGCGCGAGCGGCGAGGCCACCACCTACGACGGCCGGGAGAAGGCGCCCCTGGCCGCGACCGAGGACCGGTTCGCCGGACTGTCGTTCACTGACGCCTGGCAGAGCGGGCTGTCGGCCGGCGTGCCGGGCACGCCCGCCCTGATGGAGGAGATCCACACCGAGCACGGCACGCTGCCCTGGCAGCGGCTGTTCGCGCCGGGGATGCGCCTGGCGCTGGGCGGTTACGAGATGACCGACCGGACCGCTGCCCTGGTCGACGCCTACCTGGCCGAGAACGACAGCTGCAGCGACCGGCTCTTCTTTCGCGACCCGGTGGCGTTCGAGTACTTCACCAACGGGTCCGAGACTGACTGCGCGGCCAAGCCCGGCGGCACCCGGATGCGCAACCCCGACTACGCGGACACCCTCAGGACGCTGCGAGACGAGGGCGCAGAGGGCTTCTACACCGGCCAGCTCGCCGAGGCGGTCGTCGAGGCGGTGCGGGAAGACCCGCACCTCCCCGGTGACATGACGCTGGAGGACCTGGCCGACTACGAGGTGGCAGAGCGGTCGCCGGTGTGCAGCGACTACCGCGGCCACGAGGTCTGCGGCATGGGCCCGCCGTCCTCCGGCGCGCTGGCGGTCGGGCAGATGCTGGGCATCCTGAGCACTTCGACCTCGGCTCCGACCCGCTCGACCCCGATGCGGTGCACCTGTTCACCCAGGCCGGGCGCCTGGCCTTCGCCGACCGCAACCTCTACGTCGGCGACGCCGACTTCGTGACCGTGCCGGCCGAGGGCATACTCGACCCGGACTACCTCGCCGAGCGGGCCGGGCTGATCACCGACGAGGACATGGGCACGGCCGAGGCAGGCGTCCCACCGGGGGAGTTCGACCCGGCGGCGCCGCAGACCGAGTCCAACGAGTCGGGTACCAGCCAGGTCTCGGTCGTCGACCGCTACGGCAACGCCCTGTCGATGACCACCACCGTCGAGAGCGGCTTCGGCAACGGCGTCATGGTCGACGGCGGCGGGTTCCTGCTCAACAACGAGCTGACCGACTTCTCGTTCGCCGCGGCCGACGCCGAGGGCACGCCGATCGCCAACCGTGTGCAGCCGGGCAAGCGGCCGCGCAGCTCGATGTCCCCGACGATCGTGCGGGACGCCGAGGGCCGGCTGGAGCTGGTCACCGGCTCCCCGGGCGGTTCTCGGATCATCGGCTACACCGCCCAGTCGATCGTCAACGTGATCGACTTCGGGCTGGATCCGCAGCAGGCGATCAACGTGCCGCACGTCCAGAACAACAACGGCTCGACCGCGCTGGAGCCGCCGATACCGGGTGTGACGCTGGACTACGACGTGGCGGCGCTGCGGGCCGCGCTCGAGGCTCGGGGCCATCCTGTGACGGTGACGGAGCAGGCCAGCGGGCTGAGCGTTATTCAGGTGACGTCGGAGGCGCTGGTGGGCGGGGCCGACTACCGGCGGGACGGGAGTATCGGGGGACGGTGAGGTTCTGGTGACGGCTGAGACCGGGTGGTCTCAGAAGTGCCGATTTGGGAGTATCTTCATGCAGGTGGTTGAACTCTCACGGGAGATTCCCCCCGCGACGCTCGCGCGCTTGACCGGTTGGCTGAGGCGCCTGACTGAGCCGTCGAGCCTTGCTCGACTGCTGCAACCGCTTCTCTTGATGGTGCGCGGCTCCGGCCCCAAGTTGCGGTGGCGCAAAGTGGGTGTTGCATTAACTCCTGTGAAAGATCTTTCCCGTGAGGACTACCTGCGGAGATTGCCGCACAAGCGAATGGCGGCAGGCGTGCTCCTTCGCTATGCGGACGAGATCGTTCTTGTCGAGCCGACCTATAAGGACGCTTGGGAGATTCCAGGCGGTGTGGTGGAAGCGGACGAATCACCGTGGGTCGCTGCCGAGCGCGAACTGAAGGAAGAGCTCGGTCTGGTTCGGCAAAATATGCCGGTTCTCGTTGTTGACTACGTTCCTCGCACGCCAGATGGAGTACCTGAAGGGCTGCTCTGGATCTTTGACGGGGGTTCACTGAGCGAATCTGAGCGTGAGCACCTTGGGAGCGCCAACGAGAACGAGATCAGATCAGTGCAGCTTCTGTCGGTTGACGAAGCTCGGCAGCGGACGAGCGAGCCCTTGGCGTTGAGATTGCGGGTCGCGTTCGATGCGGCTCTGGCAGCTCAAACGACGCAGCCTGCGTACGTGACGGTCTTCTGCGACAGAGGGCAACCGAGGCCTCTGGAGCAGCCAGTACCCGAACCGGTAGTTTCTTCGACCAGGGATCTCGCGGCCGTCTAGGGTCTGCGGGTGACTCTGCTCGCAGCAACCCTTGCCGGCAATTCCAACAACCAGGACCGCTACGTGGCGGGTGAAGGCTTCGCGGTTGTGCTCGACGGCGCCACATCGGTCGCCGGGGACCGCTCGCACGATCCAGGCTGGTTCGCTGGGCGGATCGGCGAGGTCCTGGCCCGCACTGTTCCTGGTGGCAAACCGATCCCTGATCTGGTCGCGGGCGCCATCGCGGAGGTCCGCGACGCGGACCAGCTCGTCCCCGAGACGAGTCCGACGTGCACGGTCGCGGTGGCACGTTGGTCAGGGGACACCGTCGAGACGTATGCGCTGTGCGACAGCACCATCGCTTTGCTGCACAGGGACGGGACCGAGTCCGTCTACTTCGACGACGAGGTAGGCGACGCGGTCGGTCAGATGCGGGCGGAGTATCGCGCTCGGATCGCGGACGGACACGGTTTCGACGAGGCGCATCGCGACCTGCTCATCGAACTTCAGAAGGTCCAGGCACGGTGGCGCAACCGGCCCGGCGGCTATTACGTGGCTGGTACTGATCCGGCCGCCGCCTACCAGGGTGTCGTCGGCACGGTCGAACGCGCCGGATTGACCGGGTTGTTGCTTGCGACGGACGGTGTGGACCCGGACCGGCATCCCCGGGCCGGGACGTGGTGGGACCTCTACACCGAGACCGTGGAACACGGCCCGGACCGGGTTCTCCACGATCTTCATGCCGCAGAGGCTGCCGACCCGGACGGACTCCGGTGGGCGCGCTCGAAGCGGCACGATGACAAGACTCTGGTGGTCGTGCCGCTCACGTGAGCGACAGGGGTCAGAGGTTGGCGAGGAACTGATCGATCGGTTCCGCATCGTCATAGAGCTCGCGAGCCCGGTCGTGCTGTCCGGCACGGGCCAGCAGGGTCGCGTACCCGTTCAAGGTGGACCGGTAGGCGGTGACGAACAGGACTGTCCGCATGCCCGTCTCATAACGACGCCGATACAGCTCGACCGCCTCGGCGAACTGCTCCCGAGCGAGGTCGTCGAGTCCACACATCACGAGTGAGGCCGCGGAATTTCCGAGGCTCCAGGCGAGGTTCTGCTCGCGCCGGCTCGGATACCTTCGGGTGAGGTCTCGGTAGACGGCGATGGCCTCGTCGTGTGCTCGGACGGACTCCTCCACGCGGCCCAGGTCCGCGTAGGCGGCTCCCAGGTTGGTCAGGGAGCGCGCGCGTCCGGGTTCGAATCGGACCGGGTTCCGGGCGGCGAGTCGGAGCCAGATCTCGTGCGCCTCCTCATGCATGGCGAGCGCTGCCTCGGGAAGGTCGAGCAGGCCGTACGTGGCTCCAAGATCGCCGAGGGTCAGCGCGAGATCTGGTTCGTAGCGAGTCGGGGTCTGCGTGTCCAGCTGTCGCCAGTGCTCCAGCGCCTCGAGGTAGTCAGAGTGTGCCTGCTCGGTGTCGCCGAGGTCGGTGTGGCAGCGCCCGATGGAGCTGAGCGACCGGGCGAGCGAGGCGCGGTGGCGATCGTGCTGCCCGGCAAGACGTCGTCGGGCAGCCAGCGCCTCCCTGTGCGTCACGAGCGCCTCGCGCGGATGGCCGAGGTCTCGGTAGGAAACTCCGAGGTTGTGCAACGACTTCGCGAGGTCCGGGAGAAGACGTACGGCGTCGACCTGTGCGTGCTGGCGCCAGGTTCCTGCTGCTTCCTGACGAGCGTCGAGCGCCTCGTCGTTGCGCCCGAGGACGGCATACGAGTCGCCCAGGTTGTCCAGCGACCTGGTCAGGCCCGACCAGTAGCGGCGCGGTCGCCATCGGGCGAGCTTCCGATACAGGCGTGTCGCTTCTTCCCGCGCGCTCAGGGACCTGTCGTAGTAGCCAAGTGTGAAGGTCCAGTTCCCGAGAACGTGCTGTGCGTGAGCGGTCCGGACCGTGCGCTCGAAGAGCCGATCGCTGTTGACCGCGCGGACAAGGAGCTCAGCGACGTGGTGACCTACCTCGTGAAGCGCGCTCGGTGGATCGGGCCAAGGGAGCACCTCGTGGACGGCGCTGACGATGCGCCATTTCACGTCGATGCCTCGCACGAGGTCCAGGGCAAGCCGCGCGACGTCGTCGCCCCAGCGTGGATCGAGACGATCCGGATCGGATTCGCTCGTGGGCCGATGATCCTGGCCGTGCGAGCTGGAGTTGTTCGACGGCCTGTCGTCCTGGCTTCGTGACGGATCGGAGGCAGCGCGCGTCAGGACGATCATGGCCCGTACGGCCTGGCGTTCGCTCAGGTCGCTCAGCAGGACGTCGCGCCGTTCGGCGCTCACCAAGGCACGCGTCGTGTCGTTGGCGTCGGTGGCCGTCAGCATCGACACGACGAGGTGCTCGGCAAGGCGGTCCGGGTGCAGGCTTCCGATCCAGCCGGGGTCGCCGACGAGGACCAGGTCGTCCGAGCTGTCCGTGAAGCCGGTGCTCGGCGGGTACTGCTCACGCAACCAGCGTGCGGCCGCCCTGGGGTCCAGACGGGTACCGGGCGGACACAGCCGAGCGACGCGGCCGACCAGCAATTCGGCTTCGTCCTGGCTCTCCGCGCCGAGGAGACACGCGGCGGCGACCAGGATTCGCAGTGTCTGGCCGTCGCTGGGGATACCGGCTTCGTCAGCCGATCGTGTCCAGCTTCGTGCCTCGTGCCGGAGCAGCTCATCGAACACGGCGTGCATCGATACGCCCGCTTGGGGGCGCCGCGGGCTGGTCGCGGCGTCAGGCGCATGGACTTCGACCCGAAGCACATGGACAAGTGCGATGGAGAGCAGATCGAGCATTCGCGCACCGGGCACGACTTCGGGCAGCGTCAGGCGCGCAGAGCTCTTACCGAGGAAGGCGGCGAAGTCCTGGACCGCGACGTCGACGATTCTCTGCTGCTCTGCGAGGTGCCCGTCATCCGCATCGTGCGGGACGACCCGAGCAGAGAGCTCGATCGGGTCGTATCTGCCGACGACCGCTCCGACATCGGATTGCTGGCACAGATCCGACCACCACAGACCACCTCGCCGTGCGAGAAGAAGGACGCGTACGGCACCGGGATCGTTGTTCGCCTGGCGCAGGAGCTCGGCGACGCCTTCACTTCTGTTCTCCGCATAGTCGACGATGAACAGAACCGGTGCCTCGCGGTGGCCGCGGCGCAGCACCTGCATGGCCTCCGGCTCGACGCCGGTGCGTAAGTTGCGGCACTCCCAGCCGTGGTTCGTACGCATGGCTCTCTGCAGCTCATGCGCCAAGCGCGTCTTGCCGACGCCGCCGGCCCCGGTCACCAGCCGTACCCGCAGGGAGCGGCTGCCGGGGTCGTAGTCGTCGATGCACCAGTCGACGAGTTGTTGAAGCACGTCGTCGCGGCCGACGAACCGGACTATCTGTTCGTCACCGTCTCGAACAGGCGAGAGTAGCCGGCCCGGCGCGTCTTCGTCCCCCGGCGGCCGCACGCCGAGCTGTTGGGAGGCGAGCCGGTCGCGCGCCTCTCTATCGGCTGCTTCCTCGTGCCGATCGTGCAGAGTGAACCAGCGTTCCAAAAGGGTCGCGCCCAGGACGCCGCCCACGACTGCGCCTGCGACCATCGTCTGCCGCACCCAGGTCGGTACCGACTCCGGCAGGATCGCCGCGGCGATCCCCACGATGACGGCGAGCGTGGAAGCGATGCCGTATACCCACAGCCGTCGCGCGCTCTTGCCCCGGTAACCCCCGAACCCCGCCTCCGTCACCCTCACGAGGGTACGAGCAACCGGACAATTCGGGAAGGTAAGGCTGGAGGACGGGCGCAACCTGGCTGACGTGCATGCCGCGTTCGGCGGCAGTCCGTGTCGACACGCCAGAAGAGTGTTTCTCCGTGGCTCGTGCTGGCCCAGGCGATCCTCTACCTGTTCGACTGCGGTCCGCTCGGCGATGACGAGTCGCGGATCCGGGTGGACGGGGTGGAGCTTGATGCCTATGAGTGGGTCGATCTCGGCAAGCTGGGGGAGTACGTCATCTCGCGGCTTGAGCGGCGGATCCGGCAGGCGCATGCCGCATGGCTCGCCGGACGCACGATGTACTTGGAGCATGGGGCCTCGTTAGTGGGTTCAGACGCCGACGACTCAGGGAACAGGACGTGACCATCCGCGGGGAATCACCGGTGCCCGGCGGCGCAGCTTCGGCGTACGACGGGATCGACTTCAGCGTCGCCGACATCAGCCCTGTACGGGTCCCGCAGATCACGGCGTTCGTGGACATCGAGGCGCCATCGACCGGCCCGGCGGCCTACTTCGTGTTCGGCACCAACCAGACGCTGCCAGCCGACCTCGTCGCCGACCGCTACGGGCAGGGTCTGGCCCCGTTGATCATCGTGACCGGCGGGATCAACCGGCACAACGGCATCGTCGAAGGGCACGTACTGCGCGACCTGCTCATCGAGCGCGGTGTCCCCGAGGACGTGATTCGCGTCGAGGCCGAGTCGGTAGACACCTGGCAGAACGTGCAGAGCTCGGCCGCGTTCCTCCATGAGGCCGTTCGGCTCGGCCTGCCCGTTACGGCGGTGACCAAGTGGTATCACCGTCGCGCGATCCAGGTTCTTGCCACCGTGCATCCGGAGGCCGCGCCATTGCACGGGCTGAGCTACGAGCCGGTCTACTCGGGTGTTCCCGTCACACGGGACAACTGGCCCGAGCATCCCGACGGGCGGCGACGTGTGATCCGCGAGTGGCAGGAGACCCGCCGACGCATCACCGACGGCAGCTTCGTCTCGCTCCAGCGGGTCAACGACGCGTTCGCTCTTCGTTGACTCGAGGCGGTCCGTGACCAAAGTGGGGTGCTTGACGTAGGCGGTGTCGGTCAGCACCGCGACCACTCGCTCGGCCCTCCTCCTGCGTGCTGCTTCATCTGCCCTGCCGTGCTGCGAACTCCGCCACGTCGGTCACCTGACGCATCAGATCCTTCACCTCACCCAGGGTGGGGGACAGTTCATAGGCGTGGTGGTGCACCGCACGGGACAGGCGGTTCCACGCTGACTCCGCATCGTCTGCGAGGTCCGGCGCGGTGTCCTCGTACAACGCCCGCAGGCAGATGAGAGCCGCCCTGTTCGATGAACTGCCGAGCGCCGCGCCCTGAGCATCTACGAGTTCGCAGTACGTCTGCTCCAGCACGGACCGCAGCAGCCAGCACACCATGCGCAGCGACTGGTGTCCCACGGGGCCCGAGCCATGCATCAGACGCTCGGCCTGCTCAAGGTCGGCGGCCCAGCGACCCCGGCTCATCGGACGCCTCCAACCAGGTCCTCGATCGTCTTGCGGACAGCGTCCAGCGCGCTCTCCGCAGGGCCTTGCAGCCCCTCGTGCACTCCGGCGCCTGCCACGCCGAGGGCTGCTCTGCGGTAGCCGTGTCCCGGTGCCCGGGACCAGGCCGTCGCGTCGCCGCCCACAGCGAGTCCGATCCGCTCCCGGGTTCGGTGTGCACGCTCCCAGTCTCGTTCGACGACGCGGTGCGGGACCCCGTTGGCCAGTGCAGTCGCGAAGTAGCGGTCCCGGGCCGCGGCCTCGACCGCCATTCGCAGCATTCCGGGCAGGACCTTGCGCAGAGTCGGCGCGGGCAGGCCCGGGTCCTTGCAGAGCGCCCTGGCGTCCTGGAGGAACCGTCTGGCCGGCGTGTAGGTGTTGACCACGTCTACGGCCGACGACGCGCCACGGGTCACCTCCAGCACCGTCGCCCGGACCGATGAGCGGCGCACAGCCGCGGCCAGCCGGTCGTCGTGGGAGAAGACGACGACCTGCCGGGTCTCGGCGATCTCGGCCAGGACCTCGACCAGCCCGTCCACCTTCGCGGGGTCCATTGCCTGGACGGGGTCGTCGAGCACCACGAAGCGGAATGGGCTGGCTTCCATGGTGGCGCGTGGGAGAAAGAGTGCCAGGGACAGGGCGTGCAGCTCGCCCTGGCTGAGCACTGCGATCCCGGAAGCATCCGCACCATCGACAGTGGCTTCGATCGTGACTCGGCGACGGGTCGCGGTGCCGGACAGGGACAGCCCGGCGATCTCGACGTTGCTCTCCTGCCGTAGCAGCTCCCAGATGCGGGCCGCATGCTCGCTGATGGGGGCGAGCCGCACGTTCTTGAGGGTCTGATCGTTCGCCTTCAGCCAGCTCAGTGCGGCCTTGACATTGTCGGCGTCGGGCTTGGCAGCAGCCGCCTCGTCCGCCAGGTCGGCAAGGCTCCCGAGCCTGCTGGCCAGTGGAGCCCAGGAGTCGTCGCGCGCGGTCAGGGCTGATGCGGCCGCGGCGCGTACGTGCGCGACGGACGTAGCGAGGCGCGGCAGGTGGGTGGCGATGTGGTCGGCCAGCTCCAGGTCGTCTTCGGGGGCATCGGCCCACTCAGACCAGGCACGAAGCGTGACGTCCCGTACGCGCTCGACAGCGGGGTCTGCTGCCGCGGACAGCACGGCCGGCACACCCTGGATCACGGCACGGGCCGCAGCGCGGGCCTGGTCGAGGCGTGACGTCGCCGCAGCCAGCCTGCCGAGGGCGGCATCTGCAGCGTCGGCCTCGGTGCGGAGGATGGAGGCTCGGCCCGTGTCGAGCGTTCCGACCCCGCACACCGGGCAAGCCATGTCACCGTCATGCTGGTGCGCCATGAGGGCGGCGCGGATCACCGTGAGGCGGCGCTGCAGGGCGACCGAGGTCTCGTCGGCGACCTGTGCGCACGATGCGACGGCGGCGCGCAGCTCGAAGGCGGCCGCCTCGGCCGCAGGGGCGTTGAGACTGTTCAGGCTCGCGAGTGCACGAAGAGTGGTGATGCCCGCCCCGGGCGTGGCCTCCGTGCCGGTCGCCAAGGTCCGAAGTGCGGCGGCGTCGGGGATGGTGCGCCGCAGCAGGGCGACAGCCTGGGTGATGCGCAGGTCCGTGCCGTCGTCGTGAGTGCCCAGGATGGTGAGGAGGTCGCCACGAGACTGCTTCAGCGCGCGTGCCGGCTGCTCAAGCCTCTTGCGCTCGGAGTCGAGGTGCTTGATCGCATCTGCAAGCTGGCCCAGGCCCAGGACGGTAGACAGGGCGTCGTAGAGCTCGCTCGGTCGGGCGGAGAGAACCTGGCCGAGTTCCTCGTAGGTCAGCAGCGGGCGAAAGGTCTCCAGCGCGGACTCCCAGAGCGGGCTGCCGACGCCGATGTCGCCGGTCAGAGCGGTGGACCGGGAGTCGAAGTCGTCGCTCGTCCACTCGTTGACCAGCAGACCCCTGTCTCCGCCGTCGACCTGGAGCTGGACCTCGACCCTTGGCGGAGCATCGCAGTGCAGGTTGCGCCACGGGCCCTGCCATTGAGCGCTGCGGTTCCGCCACCGGTAGGTGGTGCCTGTGAGCGCCACCTCCAGTGCCTCAGCGAACGATGACTTGCCGGAGCCGTTGCGTCCCGAGATCACCGTCAAGCCGGGACCAGCGGGAATCTCGAGGTGGGTCTCACGGCCGATCCCGCGGAAGGACCGGACAGTGATCCGGTCAAGGTAGACACCACCCGCCGCGTCTGCGCTCGCATCATCGGGAGTCGGCGCAGCGGCGCCGTCCGGTGGGCCGCCCACAGGGCTGTCGACGGCGTCCAGGGCGGTGCGGACCGTCAGGCGCACGGGTTCGTCCAGTGCGCCGTCCTCAGCGAGGCGGCGGCCGACGAGTTCGGTGAGTTCGCTCATGGGGCTCATGGAACCGGCGGGTGAAGCGCTTGGCGCGAATGGACGGGAGAACCGGGGTTATCAGCCGACACCTCGTCATCTGTCGCGCCGGTCGATTCGATGAGTGCGTTCGAACCACACCAAAGAGGAGCGCCATCATGTCCGTCCCACCCGTTCCCGAGCCTCAGCGGCCGGAACCCATCAGCGAGGTCCCCGCACAGTGGTCAGCTGGCCCCGCGTCGACCTACCCGGCACCGGCGTACCCGAACGCGCCGGTGCTGCCGACGAATGGTGCGGCGACGGCCAGCCTGGTGCTCGGCATCGTCTCGATCATCACGAGCCTGCTGTTCGTTCCCGCGATCGTCGGCCTGGTCCTTGGCATCGTCGGCATCGGTCGGGCCCGTCGGCTCACACCGCAGGTCGGGAGAGGCAAGGCGATCACCGGGATCGTGCTGTCCGTGCTTGGCCTGCTCATCGGGATAGGGATCGTCAGTGCGCTCACGAGTGGCGACGACTCAGGATCCGGTGGTGCGCAGGCCCCTGTCGTGCAGCAGCAGGAAACCGACGACGACAAGGCCGACGACGGCGCAGCCACAGAGCCCACGAAGGCGGCAGAGGAGCCCGCGACGGAACCTGCCCTGCCCGGAGTCGGCGACTCCGTCCGCGACGGCAAGTTCGAGTTCACCGTCACCCAGGTCGAACCCGGGGTACAGGAGATCGGTGACGAGTTCCTCAGCCAGGAAGCGCAGGGGCAGTTCGTGCTTGTTCACCTCACGGTGGAGAACATCGGTGACGAGTCGCAGTACTTCGACGGCAACAACGTCACGGCGTACGACGCGAAGAACCGAGAGTTCACGGCAGACACCGAGGCGGCGATCTACCTCGACGACTCCAACTCGTTCCTCAACGAGATCAACCCCGGGAACTCGGTGGAGGGCGTCGTGGTCTTCGACGTCCCCGCGGACGTCGAGCTGAGCCGCCTGGAACTGCACGACTCTGCCTTCTCTGGGGGCGTCGAGGTGACGCTGGGCTGACGCGCATGACCACGTGCCCGGAGAGCCGGCGCTCCGTCGAATCAGCCGAGGCTGGCGCGGCGGAGGCGCCGCAAGCGTGCGAATCACCCGGGTGACATTGCGTCATCCCTGGCGATTTCGGGTCGGGCGTCCCGAGCCAGACCTGAGGATTGGTCCACCACCCCGCAGATCCGTGTGCGGACGTGTCCACAGAAGGAGTGCCACACCGCGATGTTTTCGTCCCTCATGGCGTTTGTCCCGACGTCACCGATCTCCATCGGCGTCTGTTTGCTGGTCGGAGCGATCGCCGTGCGAGCGGCGGTGATGATGTGGCTCGGTGCTCGGAACGCAAAGAGCCGTATTGCCGAGCTGCAGCGGATGATCACGGGCCTTGAGCAGGCCGACCTGGTCTGGCGGCGTGGGGAGCTTGCCGAGGTCGCGAACGGTTCGTCGGACCAGCACATCCGGGATGCGTGGCGCGAGTTCGACGAGACACTCGTTGCAACGAGCGACGGCGGGCGAATCTGGAACACCCAGCCTGCCGAGATGTTCTTCGGGACCCAGGAGTTGGCGCCCGAGATCCATCACAACCGGTTTCTCACCGCGTCACCGTCGATCCTCACTGCACTCGGTGTGCTCGGCACCTTTGCGGGGCTGGCGTACGGACTCGGAAACATGGGTCTGTCTTCGCGGGCGTCCCTGGAAGACCTGATGTCGAGCCTCGATGTGCTGATCGAAGGTGCCGGAGCAGCCTTTGTCACGTCACTGTGGGGTGTGTTCTTCAGCGTCGTCCTCACGATCACCCACCGGATCATCGAGCAGCGCACCGACAGCAGGATCGATGCCTTGCAGCGGACGATCGACGGGCTCTTCGAGAACCACTCGCCAGAAGAGTCCCTGCTGCACATCCAGCAGGACACCAACGAGTCGGTCAAGGCGATCAACGCCATGGGCGAGAAGATCGGCAACAAGCTCCAGGAGGTCATGGGCCAGGGCTACGCTCAGGCCGCCGTGCAGTCGAGCGAGGTCTTCGAGGTACTCGTCGAAAAGTTCACCGAAGAGTTCCGGGCTATGGGCACCAGCCTCGCGTCCCGGCTGGAGAACGCCACGACCGAGCTCTCCACCACGCTCAACGGCGTGGCCGAGGCGACTGCGCGCCAGGTGGCGCTGCTCGACGAGCATCTGCCGCGCGTCGTGACGAACCTGGACCACGCGGCGGTGCGCATCAAGGAAGTCAGTGACGGTCTCGGGCCCGCAGCCGAGAAACTTCGCGCCACCGCTGACATCTTCGATCGGTCCGCGGGTGCACTCGGAGACGCTGTGGCCGACGGCGTCGAGAAGCTCGACGACCTGGGGGACCGGACGGCGTCGGCGGTCACGACGGTCGCCCGGGTCGGTGAGCAGCTGGAGTCGCTCTCGGCGACCACCCTCACGGCGGCCGAGCTCATCGGGGAGGCCGCCGGCCAGGTGAACGGCGGTTTCACCGAGCTTCAGGACCGGCTCAAGGCCCTGACGACGTCGGTCAACGAGTGGCTGAACGACTACGAGCGCGAGGTCGGCAAGCAGGTCGAGACCCGCATGTCCGAGTGGAACACCCACACCCGTGACTACTCCGACCAGATGACCCGGGTCACCCGTGCGCTCGCGGACCTGCTGGAGGAGCTCGAGTCGTCGGCCAGCCGCTCCGGCAACCAGTTCGACCGGCTCCACGAAAGCCTGGGTGTCTACACCGACACGCTGGGCACCGCGATCACCCGGATCGCCCCCGAGCCTGTGGCGCGCACCGCAGACACGCAGGTGGCACGCGCAGGGGAGGTGACCGGTGTTCCGTCGGACGTCACGAACGCGCAGGGCTGAGCAGGCGGGCGAGAGCCCCTACTGGATCTCGTTCTCGGACCTGATGTCGGCACTGCTGTTCGTGTTCATCCTGACCCTGATGGTGGTGATCATCCGTCTGCAGGATCAGCAGGAAGACCTCGTCGTCGCGCAGAAGACGGTCCAGGAGCAGGAAGCGATGTTCACCGCGCAGATCGACTCGGTCCGCGAGTCAGAGCTTGTCCGTGCGCAGATGCTTCTCGAGATTCAGGAGCAGCTCGCCCAGCGTGGCATCCCGGTCGAGGTCGACGAGTCATCGTCGGTCCTCAGTATCCCGACCTCACTGCTGGGCTTCGACTCCGGTTCGTACGAGATCGCGGAGGGTAAGCAGCAGACCGCACTCACGATCGGTCAGGTCGTCGCCGAGGTCGTCGCGAAGGACGACCGCTACAAGGCACTGGACACGGTGTTCGTCGAGGGGCACACCGACAATGCGCCGTTCACAGGCCTGGAAGGAACGGGAAACTGGGGCTTGTCGACGTTCCGAGCGATCTCGCTGTGGCGGCTCTGGGAGTCGGACGCCGGCGCGAGCACGTTGAAGGAGCTGCGCAGCGAGGCCGACCAACCGCTGTTCTCGGTGTCCGGTTACGGCGAGACCCGGCCGACCGGTCCGGACCAGACCACGGAAGCGGCCCGGGCGAAGAACCGCCGCATCGACCTGCGGTTCACGGTGGTGCGACCGACGGCCGACGACCTGGCCGCGATCATCGAGCACGAGGCGGACCTCGGCGAGGCACAGGGCTGATGGCCGACATGTTCCAGCGCGTCGTGCGGTTCTCCACCCCGGAGTGGCCCGCCGACAACGCGGTCCGCTGGTCAGGACTCGCGCAACAGGCCTCTGGCGTCGGGCAGGGGATGGGGTCCTCGGGGCCTCGGTTCGCCGATCTCGTCGCGCATATCCGGAGCCTGCTCGCGCAGGGGGCGTTCGACGCCGTCCTGGAACGCCTCGGGGAGCGGCGCGTGCTGCGCGCGCTGCTCACCGTCTGGGCGGGCGACGATCTCGCCTGGATGTCGATGCCCACGCTGTTCCCCGCCGCCCGGGAGCGCTTGATCGAACGGCCGAGCCGGCTGGCCGGCACGGTGCTCGCCGCGCTCTTCTGGCGTGTCTTCGACCGGCTCGACGCCGCCAGTCCTGGCCTCTTTGCCGCTGTCGGCGGGACGCTCTACGAGGTGGCTCGCCAGGCCATGGCCGACGACGGGGACACGGCGGGCCCGCTCGGGGCGATCGTTCGGGCACCAGGGCACTGGCTCACTGCGGAGTCGCCGGCCACACTGGCCGCGGACCTCGTCGCTACCGGTCGGAGCATGGACGACCACTTCCGCGCGGTCGGTGTCGCCGGGATGGAGGGCCGGTTCGGCATCCTCGCCCGCCGCGAGTACTACCTCGCCGAGATCGACCGAGCTGACCACACCGCCGTCGGCCACGCCTTCCTGGCTGACGTCACCCGGGAGGCCGTGAAGGCCGCCGAGACAGAGGACGACCTGTCCTTCGGTCACAGCCTGCTCACGGCGTTGTGCGACAAGCCTGTCACGCGGGACCCGTCCGCCGACTGGCTGGAGGCGGTCACCGGGATTGGCGGTGACCCCCGGCTGCGAGAGACCGTGCAGTGGCGCCGCTGGTGGTCGGCGATTCCCACCGAACTCACCGAGCGGGCCGCGCGCTGGATGGTCGGTGCCGACCTCCAGGTGTACTTCGACGCGTTGGACGCCTACGCGACCTCGCACGGCAGCGAGGCGATGCGGCGGATGCTCCCCGCCCGCACGACGTTCCTGAGCGGCCTCTACCGGAGCGGCCTGGTCCGTGAGGTGCGGTTGATCCTCGGTGACGAGGTGCGCCGCGGTGTCTCGCGCCGGTCCGGAGGGCTTCCAGTCCACCCCGCTCGGTACACGGGAACGAATGCAGCCGAGACCGCCGTCGTGGTGCTCACCTGCGAGGGATTCACGGTGGTCGAGGGATCGCACAACTTCCAGATCTACCTGTACGCGGGCGATCCCCTGCCGATCCTGACCGACCCTCGTCGGCGCGTCTACTCGCTGACCGACTTCAAGGACACCGTCCCCGCCCGCCACCGCGAGATCCATGGCGACGGTCGGCAGACGCAGTACCGGCACAACGAGATCTGGCAGCCCAAGGCGCTCGACTTCCTCCGTGGCATCGGAGTGAGCGTGGACCCGCGGGTCGTGTACTCGGCCGAGGACTACGAGAAGCAACGCCGGCGCGAGCTGTACGGCGCCACCACCTACACCACGACCCACCGTCCCAGGGGATGGAACTGATGAAGCTGCGCAATCTGCTGCGAGGAAGCGGCACCACAGCCGAGCCGGAGGACACCGGCTTCGCCGTCGAGCCGCGCGACGGCATGGTCGCCTTCACCACCACGGCGGACGACCTGTCAGCGCTCCGCACCGGCACCGGACCGGTGCGACGACGGCTGCAGCTCCTCGCGCTGGAAGCGCTGGCCGAACAGGGGGTGGCCCTTCCGGTCACAGACGGCTACGTGGTACCCGACGACGTCGTCGCGAACCTTGACACCGACGAGGCCGCCTTCCTCGGGATTCCGGAGGTATTCCCTGGGACGATCGCCGGCCAGGTCCGCGGGACGACCACGGGCCAACACTTCGCTGTCGATCTGCAGGTGATGGACGGCAGGTACGCGCAGCCGGTACGGCGTTCGGGCCCGTTCATCGACGTCGGGACTCGGCGTTACCGCCTGGCGCCCGCGGTGCTCGATGGGGTCCGGGCCGTCGAGGCGCACGCTGCCCTCGTACCGGAGCAGCGCACCGAGACACGCAACGTGCGGTTGCTCGCCGAGCTGCGTCAGGCACTGGACGGGGCCACCAAGGACGAGCCGGAACGCGAGTCCCCGGCCCTGGACGTCGACCTGCGCCAGCTCGCCGGTACACGGGTGGTCCGGCCCGATCGTGTCGGGTTGATCGTCGAGCAGCGGCCCGACGGCGGCCTCGACGTCCAGCCGGACCTCGGCGCCGGCGTTGACCCGGACAAGGCTGCCCGCCGCTGGCACCACCTGGACTCTGACGCCGCCGACGGCGGCGTGCTGCGCATCGAGGACGACCTGGTGCTGCTGGACGAGCACGAGCGCGCCGCTGTCAGCGAGGTCCGGGAGAACGCCCACATCGCCGCGGACCAGGTCGACGACTTCATCCAGGCGCCCGGCGACTTCTTCGACCCCGATCTGGTCGATGTCGAGCTCGGATTCGGGTTCCGGGTCACGGGCATCGGCAGGATCGCGCCGATGACCTTCGCCAAGGCCGGCGAGAGCGGCATATCCTGGCTCGCCCGGGACGGGGTAGCTGGCCCGGAGGCGCTCGCCACGAAGGCGCGTTCCCTGCCCGAGCACGCCGAGATCGAGACAAAGGTCGACGAGGCCTGGCAGGCCGGCCGTGACGTCGTCACGCTCGACGACGGGCTGGTCGACATCGCCGACCGAAGCCGGGTGCGTGAGGTGCTGGAAGCGTCGCGGGCCCAGCTCGAACAACTCGGAGCGGACCTGGCCGGCGCCTTCTCCGGCCCGGACGAGGAGCAGCGCGACACCGTTCGGGTCGGGGTGATCGTTGCCGATGCCACTGACCTCGCCGAGCAGCAGCGCGGCGCAGCGCGGGCCGCTCAGCCGCGGCGCGCCGTCACCTACGACGACCTGCGCATGGACCCGTATCCGCACCAGCGTGAGGGCATCGAGTGGATGACCGGTCTCATGCACGGCACCCTCGACGCCGACGGTGAGGCCCCGGCGCGCATCCAGGGGGCGATCCTCGCGGACGACATGGGCCTGGGCAAGACGTTCATGACACTGGTCGCCCTGCGTGAGTACCTCCGCGCGGAGCAGGACGACGAGCGACACGGCCTTGTCGGTCAGGGCCGTCCGACGCTCGCGGTCCTGCCGGTCGCGCTGCTGGAGAACTGGCTCGAGGAGCTGGACCGTGTCTTCCCGGAGTCGCCGTTCGACAACGTCGTGCTGCTCCAGGGCCCAGGGCTCAAACAGTTCCGGGTCCGCGGTGCGCGACGAGAGACCGCGGTGGGGGAGCACGACCTGGACTCCCGTGGGATGGTTCGCGACGACGTCATCGCGCAGCGGACCAGCCTGCGGATCGGGCCGGAGCACGGTGCGACTCGCCTCGACATGCCGAACCGGCTGGTGCTGACCACCTACGAGACGCTTCAGCGCTACCAGATCTCGCTGAGCCGGGTGGACTGGGGCGTCGTGGTCATGGACGAGGCACAGAAGATCAAGAACCCCGAGACGCTGGCCGCCCGAGCAGCCAAGGGCCTGAGAGCGCGGTTCAAGCTGCTCGCGACGGGCACGCCGGTGGAGAACGAGCTCGGGGACTTCTGGTCCCTCGTCGACACCGCCCAGCCGGGCCTGCTCGGCACACCCGCCGACTTCCGGTCGCGGTGGGTCAAGCCGATGGAGTCGGCATCGGGTGTCGAGAAGAGTGAGCTCGGTCGCGACCTGCGCGCCGCGGTCGGCCCGTTCATGCTGCGCCGGGTCAAGGAGGACCACCTCAAGGAGCTGCCGGCCAAGCATCTGCACACTGTCCGGCATGCCATGCCCCAGGTCCAGGTCGACGCCTACGACGAGGTGCTGCACCGCTTCCGGACGTTCGGCCGCGGTGTCCAGGGCGCTGCGTTCAAGGCGTTGCACGGGCTGCGGCTGGTGAGCCTGCATCCACAGGCGCCAGGTCCGTTCGGCGGCGACCAGAGCGCGTTGCAGCTGTCAGCCCGGACACACGCCACGGCGGAGATCCTCGACGAGGTGCGGGACCGCGGAGAGAAGGCGATCGTCTTCGTCATCGACAAGGGGGTCCAGCGGGCGCTGTCCGGCTGGATGATGCAGCGCTACGGCCTGGCCGTCAGCGTGGTCAACGGCGACACGGCGGCGACCTCGACGGGCGGCGGTGCGACCCGCAAGAGCGTCATCCGCCGCTTCGAGCAGGCGGACGGCTTCAACGTGATCATCATGTCTCCGCTGGCTGTCGGGGTCGGTCTGACGATCGTCGGCGCGAACCACGCCATCCATCTGGAGCGGCACTGGAATCCGGCCAAGGAGGCACAGGCGACCGACCGCATCTACCGCATCGGACAGAAGCGGGACGTGCACGTCTACCTGCCGATGGCGCTGCACCCGGACCGGGACTCGTTCGACGTCAACCTCGACCGGCTGCTGGCGAACAAGACCTTCCTGTCCGATGCCGTGGTCGCGCCGGAGACCGTGAGCGGCGACGAGCTGTTGAACGGCCTGGGCCTGGACGCCGGCACCGCGTCTGACCCGGTCGACCGAGACGGCTGATAACCCGGGTTCACAAGGTCTCGCTGCTGCCTGGTGCGGCGCCGGAAGCATCCTGGACGAGTCACACCGCACGTACGCAACTAGGCTCACTGACCAGCACCTTCGTAGGGGAGGCACCATGCACGGCACGGAGTCCGAGTGGGAGCACCGCGCACTGGAGTACCTCGGGACGTCCCTCATGTGGGAGCGCGTGAACGGCACCGAGATCGCGCCGGGAGCCACGTCCACGAAGGGCCACCCGCTGTACGCGGCGTCGGGTGCTGCACTACCCCAGCGTGAGTCGTGGGACGAGGTGGCGATCCCGTCGCGGCTGCGTGCCGCGATGGGCCGCCTGAACCCCGGCGTGCCCACGCGGTTCCTGGACCAGGCCCTGCTGGAGATCCTCCGCCCGACGTCGCAGGACGCGATCACCGAGAACAAGCGGATCCACGACATCCTGACCAACGGATACCCGCTGACGTACATCGAGGACGGGCGCGAGCGCACGCCGTCCGTCCGGCTGGTCTCGGACGACGTGTCCGCGAACGAGTACCTCGCGGTGAACCAGGTGACGGTACGCGTCGGTGACGTGGAGCGCCGGTTCGACGTGGTGCTGTACGTGAACGGCATGCCGGTGGTCGTGATCGAGCTGAAGAACGCCGGTGACGAGCACGCGACGGTCGCGACGGCACACGCCCAGGTCGCCGGCTACGTACGCGCGCTGCCCCTGGCGTTCCGGTTCTGCGTGCTGACGCTCGTCTCCGACGGGGTGGACGCCCGCTACGGCACACCCTTCACGCCCCTGAACCACTTCTCGCCGTGGAACGTGGACGACGACGGCGCGGAGGTCACCTTCGGCGCGCAGGTGCGCCAGGTCGCGGGCGGGCTGGGCGTGGTGGAAGACGACCAGCCGCTGTCCGCGCTGGAGGTGGCGCTGGAAGGCCTGTTCAACCAGCAGCGGTTCGGACAGCTGCTGCACGGGTTCGTCGCCTTCTCGACGGGGGACGACGGCCTGGTCAAGCGCATCGCCAAGCCGCACCAGTACTTCGCGGTCACCAAGGCGGTCGGCGCCACCGTGCAGGCGGTCGGTGACGACGGCAGGGCCGGTGTCGTCTGGCACACCCAGGGCTCGGGCAAGTCGATGGAGATGGAGCTGTACGCCAACCAGGTGGCGCGGCACCCGGAGCTGCTGAACCCGACGATCGTCGTGGTCACCGACCGGTCCGAGCTCGACGGCCAGCTGCACCAGACGTTCGAGTCCTCCGCGCTGCTCCCCGAGGTCCCACGCCGCGTGCTGCGGCGCGCAGAGCTGCGGCAGGAGCTGGGCGACCGCGTGTCGGGCGGGATCTACTTCACGACCCTGCAGAAGTTCAGCCTCACGGTGGACGAGAAGCGGGCTGGGCACGCGCACCCCGTCCTGTCCGCACGCCGCAACATCGTGCTGATCGTCGACGAGGCGCACCGCAGCCACTACGACGATCTCGACGGGTACGCCTGGCACCTGAAGAACGCCCTGCCGAACGCCACCCTCATCGCGTTCACCGGCACCCCGATCTCCGAGCGCGACCGCGACACGAAGGCCGTCTTCGGCGACGTCATCGACGTGTACGACCTGACCCGCGCCGTGCGCGACGGCGCCACCGTGCCCGTCTACTTCGAGCAGCGCATGATCCGGGTCGCTCTGGACGGTGGGATCGATGCCGAGACCATCGACGCCACGGCGGACGAGGTCACCGCTGGACTGGACGACGCGGAACGCGACCGCCTGCAGAAGTCGGTCGCGGCGATCAACGCCATCTACGGCGCCCCCGCGCGCCTGGAGGAGCTGGCCCAGGACCTGGTGACCCACTGGGAGGCGCGCCGCGACGCGATGGTCGAGCTCGTACGCGACACGGTCCCCGCGGCCACATCGGCGACTGAGCCGCCGGTCGTGCTCGCGGCAGGGGCGCCCGGCAAGGCCCTGGTCGTGTGCTCCACCCGCGAGATCTGCGCACGGCTCTACGACCAGATCGTCGCGCTGCGCCCCGACTGGCACTCGCCGGACCTGGCGGCCGGGCGGATCAAGGTCGTCTACTCCGGCGACACCAGGGACCAGGCACCGATCAGCGACCACGTGCGGCGGGACCAGGAGAATGCGACGATCCGCCAGCGGCTCAAGGATCCCACGGACCCGCTGGAGATCGTCATTGTCAAGGACATGATGCTCACCGGCTACGACTCGCCGTCGTTGCACACGCTCTACCTCGACCGCCCGATGCGCGGCGCCCTGCTCATGCAGACCCTCGCCCGCGTGAACCGCACCTTCCGTGGCAAGGACGCCGGCCTGCTCGTCGGATACGCCCCAGTGGCCGACAACCTGCGCGAGGCCCTGGCGGAGTACACCGACGACGACCGCCGGGAGAAGCCAGTCGGGCGGACCGTGGAGGACGCCGAGAAGCTCGCCCGCGAGCTCATCGCACAGATCGCCGATCTGGTCGACCCGTCAGGCTGGCGGGCGCGCCTCCGGGACCTCCGGCAAAAGAGCCCGCACCTCGCCTGGACCGACACGTTGCTGAGGACCCTCGGCTGGCTGCGGAGCCCGGACACACCGGGAAACCGCCCACCGACCGGTGCCGTACCCGACGGTGGCGACCAGGGGTTCGAGTCCCGCCTGGACCAGTTCCGGCGCCGGGCCGCCATGCTGAACCGGGCATGGGCGCTCGCGGGTCGGGCCGCAGCGCTGCGGGACGTGGCCGAGGACGTGCGGTTCTACGAGGAGCTGCGGATCTGCAACGGCAAGCAGGACGCGCGCGAGCGTCAGGCGACCGGGCAGCCGATCCCCGAGGAGGTGCTGCGCCTGCTCGGCCAGCTCGTCGCGACCTCGGTTGAGTCCGACTCCGTGGTCGACATCTACGAGGAGGCCGGCCTGGCGACGCCGCGCCTGGACCAGCTGGACGGGTCCTACCTGGAGCGGGCGCAGAAGTCGGAGAACCAGCAGCTCGCCGTGGAGGCGCTGCGTGACCTGGTGGCCCAGGAGACCGTGCGCCTGACCGACGGCAACATCGTGCGTCGCGAGCTGTTCTCCGAGCGGCTGCAGAAGGTGATGCTGCGCTACACGAACACCAACCTCACCTCGGCCGAGGTGATCGTGGCGCTCTTCGAGCTGGCGCAGGACCTCGCCAAGGAGGAGGGTCGTGCGGCGGAGCTCGATCTCTCCGTGCGGGCCGTGGCGTTCTACGACGTGCTGCGTGCGGCCGGCAGCGTGGGCGACGTGCTGGACGACAGCGCGCTGCGTGAGGTCGCGGAAGAGCTCACCCGGATCGTCAACCGCGACACCCGGACCGACTGGACGGTGCGCGACGACGTCAAGGCCAAGCTGTTCACCTCCGTCAACCGCCTCCTGGCCAAGCACCGCTACCCGGCCGACCTGCGCCAGGACGCCGTGGTGCTCGTGCTCAAGCAGATGGCGGTCGTCACCCGGCAGGTATGGGCGTCGTGACGTCTGATCAGGGTGCGCCCGGCCAGGAGTCTGATCCGGCGCTGAGCGGTCTCACGCTCACGATGCCTGACGTCGCGGAGCTCGCGCAGGTGAAGCGAGCGGTCGTCTCCATGTGGCGCAGGCGGTACGCGAACGGTGCCCTCCCGTTTCCCGCGCCGGTCGACGCAGAGGCGAAGCAGCCCCGCTTCCGCGCCGTTGAGGTCGCGGCCTGGGTCGAGCGGCGCGGACAGGGCAACAACCCCGACTTTCGCGCGGACGCCGCGGTCGTGGCCGCCTTGACCGACGACGGCGATCCTACGCGGGCGTTCGACGCGCTGACAGCGCTGCTCGCGCTCGCGCCGTACACGTCCGCGCCGCTTGCCACGATCGACCCGGACGACCTGGTGGACCTTGCGGACGAGGTGGACCCGCACGACCGGTTCGCCTACCGCGAGACCGTCGGTCTCGGGCCGCACCTGCGCGATGCGGCTCGGCACGCTGGGGCGGTGGCCTCGGCCGCCTACAACCCCGCGAGTGCGATCGAGCGTCTGCTGGGGGCCAGGCACCGCACCGGTGACCCGCGTCTGACCGGGACGGTGCTGCGGGCGCCGGTCCTGAACCTGGTCGCGGACGTGCTTGCCGCTCTGGCGCCGGACGACGAGGATCTGGTCGTCACCGACCCGAGGCCCGGCTGCGGTGACCTGCTGGCCGCGGTGCTCGGACGTACGGAGCGGGTCGAGCCCGTGCTGGCCCACGTGCCCGCCGGAGGCGACCACGTGCTGCGGCTCGCCCGCCGTCGGCTCGCGGCGAATTCCTGGCCGGTCGAGGCCTCCTCTGGCGACGTGGACGCGCACCTCGTGACGCAGGTGCCGGCGCTCGACGAACCTGACCTCGACCCTGTGGACGTGCTGAGTAGGGTCGAAGACGCCGTGCTGGGCCTGCCGATCGGTCGCGCAGCGGTCGTGGTGGGGCCGGCGTCGGCTCTCGTCGACGAGCTCCGCGATCCTGGCGCGGAGAAGATCCGCGACGACCTGATGAGATCCGGGCGGCTGCGGTCGGTGGTGCTGCTGCCGGCGGGGCTCGTGGTGTCCCGCCCGCGGCAGAAGATGGCGATCTGGGTGCTGGGCACGGTGCTGCCGAGCGCATCGTTCGGTAAGAAGCACCTGGTCGTGGCCGACCTCAGCGAGCACGCCCCCGACGGCGACGAGTTCGACGGCAGTGTGGTGGGTGATTTGCTGACCGACCTCATCGCCGCGCAGGGCACCGACCGTGACGCCGACGCGCACCATTTCCGGTTCGCCAAGTTCCTGGACTCGGGCGCGGTGGTCGCTCGCCGACAGAGCCTGCTCGGCGCTGCGAAGGCGACCCGAGACCTGGTCTTCCGTGATCCTGCCGGGACCGAGCACTACCTGCACGAGCTGATGGCACACCTGACGGATCCCGTCCGACCCAGCGAGCTCCCCGTGGTTCGCGGACTGTCCGGTGGCGAGCCGGGTGGGCGCTACACGATCGAGGGACTGGTCGGGCACGGGTTCGTCCATCGCCGGCCCGGTCACCGGCTGTGCGTCGAAGACGTCGTGCAGGGTGTCCTGGAAGGTACGGTGCCCGTGATCGGAACTGCGGAGGTGCTCGGGGCTGCTGCCTGGGGTGGCCGCAGGATCGACCGGCTCGGCTTCCTGGCCCGGTACAGCAGCGGACGGCTGACCGAACCTGGCGACATCGTCTACGTGACCGCCCCGCGACCGGCGGCCGTCGTAGACGTCGAGGGATTCTGCGTGGTCGAGACACCGGCACGGATCTTCCGCGTTCCAGGCCGGGCGCGCGGCAGGGTCGTGCCGGAGGTGCTGGCTGCGGACATCAATGCGGCCGGCGTCGAGACCCGGGATCCCGAGGGCTGGACCGTCCGGCTCGTTCCGCTGGACCAAGGCCCTGCACTGTCCGAGGCGCTCACGGTGCTGCGCGAGGAAGAACACGCGCTCCGTGCTCGCCTGGAGACGCTCACCGACCTCCGGGGAGGCCTGCTCGACGGCGTCGCGTCCGGGGTGGTCGGGCTGAGCACCGAGAATGTCAGTGTGCCGCGCGAGGATGAGCGCGGTCGATGAGAGAGGAAGGCATTGTGCCTCCGAAGTTGAAGCTGTCGGCGCCTGCGGCGTCGACGATGAAGGAGCTCAAGGACACGCTCTGGAAGGCCGCGGACAAGCTCCGGGGCTCGATGGACGCGAGCCAGTACAAGGACGTGGTGCTGGGGCTGGTGTTCCTCAAGTACGTGTCCGACGCGTTCGACGAGCGGCGCGAGACGGTGCGCGCGGAGCTTGAGGCGGAGGGCCTGGACGAGGCCACGATCGCCGAGCTGCTCGACGACCCGAACGAGTACCGCGCGACCGGCGTGTTCTGGGTTCCGCGGCACGCTCGCTGGTCGTACCTCGCGCGGTTCGCAAAGGGCCGGCCCGCGAGAGCCGACGGTGAGGCGGTGGACCCCGCGACGATCGGCGAGCTGATCGACGCGGCGATG
The DNA here is from genome assembly GCF_040639055.1 of Promicromonospora sp. NPDC023987. NCBI lineage: Bacteria > Bacillati > Actinomycetota > Actinomycetes > Micrococcales > Promicromonosporaceae > Promicromonospora > Promicromonospora sp. NPDC023987. The sequence continues at coordinate 42,945 of NZ_JBEZZF010000049.1, forward strand.
GAGCACATCATGGGCTCCAACCCGTCCCTCAACGGAACGCTGCCGACCCTGTTCAACCGCGACTCGGTGGACCAGCGCCGCCTGGGCGAGCTGGTCGACCTGCTCAACTCCGCGCGCTTCCGGGGAGACGGTGCGCGCAGGGCACGGGACGTGCTCGGAGAGGTGTACGAGTACTTCCTGGGTAAGTTCGCCGCGGCCGAGGGCAAGCGGGGCGGAGAGTTCTACACGCCGCCCGGTGTGGTGCGGGTGCTCGTCGAGGTGCTGGAGCCGTACCAGGGCAACGTGTACGACCCGGCATGTGGTTCGGGCGGCATGTTCGTGCAGGCCGAGAAATTCCTCGAGCGGCACGGCGCCAACCCGCAGGACATCTACGTGTTCGGTCAGGAGCTCAACGAGCGCACCTGGCGCATGGCCAAGATGAACCTGGCCGTGCACGGTCTGACCGCCCAGCTGGGCGCGAAGTGGGAGGACACCTTCGTCCGGGATCTGCACCCGGACACGAAGATGGACTACGTCATGGCCAACCCGCCCTTCAACATCAAGGATTGGGCACGGTCGGAGGACGACGCGCGCTGGGCCTACGGGGTGCCTCCGGCGGGCAACGCGAACTACGCGTGGATCCAGCACATCCTGTCCAAGCTGGGCCCGACGGGTACCGCGGGGGTGGTGATGGCGAACGGATCGATGTCGTCCAACTCCGGGGGAGAGGGCCAGATCCGGGCGCAGATCGTCGAGGCGGACCTCGTCTCGTGCATGGTCGCGCTGCCGACGCAGCTCTTCCGGTCGACCGGGATTCCGGTATGCGTGTGGTTCTTCGCGCGGGACAAGGGCGCGCGGGCGGGTGAGGTGCTGTTCATCGACGCTCGGAATCTCGGGCACATGGTGGACCGGGCCGAGCGTGCGCTCTCCGACGAGGACATCGCCAAGATCGCGGACACGTACCACGCGTGGAGGGGGAAGCCTTCGGCTGCCGAGAAGGGGCTCGTCTACGAGGACGTGGCCGGGTTCTGCCGTTCGGCGACTCTCGGGGAGATCAAGGACGCCGGGTACGCGTTGACGCCTGGTCGGTACGTCGGGGCTGCCGAGGTCGAGGAGGACGGGGAGCCGCTGGACGAGAAGGTTGCGCGGCTGACGAAGGACCTTTACGCAGCTTTTGATGAGTCGGCACGGCTGGAGGCTGTTGTGCGGGAGCAACTGGGGAGGGTCGAGTGAGCGAGTGGCGGGAGACGACCTTCGGAGCTCTTGGGAAGATCTTCGACGGCCCACATGCAACTCCCGAGCGAATCGATGAAGGCCCCTATTTTTTGAGTATCTCGAGCCTGAAAGATGGTCGCCTCGACATTTCGGAATCCGATCATGTCTCTGCGGATGACTTCGCACGCTGGACCAAACGTGTGGAGCCAGAGGAAGGTGACCTCCTTTTCTCCTACGAGACTCGGCTGGGTGATGCCGCACTGATGCCCGCCGGTGTCCAAGCGTGCCTCGGGCGGAGGATGGCTCTTCTTCGGCCAGACCGATCGATCATAGATCCTAGGTTCCTGCTCTACATGTACCTAGCCCCAGCTTTTCAAGCGACAATCGAGCAGAACACGATTCAGGGTGCGACTGTGAATCGGATTCCGCTAAAAACGATGGGCGAGTGGACTGTTCGTATCCCAGTCCTCGGAGTGCAGCGTGCCATCGCCGACGTCCTGAGCGCCCTCGACGACAAGATTGCGACCAACACCAAGCTCGCTTCCGCCGCGGACGTCTACTTGAGCGCGCTCTTTGAAGGCGCCCTTCGAAACGGCAGAGGTGAAGTGAGGCTACGGGACATTGCCGAAGTTAATCCTGAAAAACGATCACCCTCGGATGGCTTCCTGCGCTACATTGACATTGCGTCTGTCGCCGTCGGGTCCTTCGAGTTTCCAAAGGAGACGTCATGGGCCGACGCGCCCGGTCGAGCGCGCCGAGGGGTTCGTTCGGGAGATATTGTTTGGTCGACAGTCCGGCCGAATCGCCGATCCCATGCGATCATTCTTGAGGAGGAACCATCGCTGGTAGTCTCGACCGGCCTGGCGGTTATCCGATCGGTTGAGTGGCCATGGGTTTACGAGGCCATGCGGCGGCCAGAGTTTACCGCTTACCTTGAGACGGTTGCTGAGGGGAGTGCATACCCAGCGGTGCGGGCAGACAAATTCCTCGATGCGAAGTTGCCGGTTGTTGATTCGGCAGCCCGAGAAGTCTTCAACGAACTCGCGGCTGCGGTGCGTAGTGCGGTTTCTCTAAAAATGGTTGAGAACCGCCGCCTCGCAGCGACCCGCGATGCCCTCCTACCCGCTCTCATGTCTGGTCGACTCGCTGTCCGAGACGCGGAGGCTGCCGTCGAGCGTGCCGTTGATAGCGGAGCCATCGAACCCGAACCGGTGGCAAGCGGCGCCCTCTGGTGACCATCGGCGGCGGGCCAGAGTCCGCCGCCGCCTACCGGGAACCGACCGGCCATGTTGCCGAGCAGCCCTACGAGATTCGTTCGATCGTCTCGAAGATGTCTGCGTCGGTTTCCCGTTGCCAGGCGGGCAGGTCGTTCCAGTCGGCGACGTAGGAGGGCTTGGGGTCTGGGATGTGCTTGTAGATCTGGCCGATCCAGCACAGCGCGACAAAGCGGCTCTTCTGCTCGCGGGTGAGGCGTCCGGCTGCGCCGTCGGTGGTGTCGATGAACGCGCGGACTTGGTCGTGGACGGCTGCGGCGGCGGATCGTTCCCATTCCGGGGTGCTGTCCCAGGGGGTGATGTAGCCGGGCTTGGGTTCGCCGGGGTAGTGGTTGGTGACTCCGGCGATCCAGGCTTCGCGGAAGATGCGGCCGTTCTCGTTGTCCAAGAG